>DATBVZ010000214.1:0-5046 GCA_036515095.1 Cyclobacteriaceae bacterium
TCTGGTCCTGGGGACTGATCCCAATGCCGTTGTCGCGGACCTTGATCTCAAAGGCACCGTACGGAAAGTCGGCGCTATTCTGATACAAGCCCACGACCAGCTCGATCACACCGCCCGGTGGTGTAAACTTGAAGGCATTGGAAAGAAGATTGAACAACACCGTCTCGATCTTTTCCGGATCAACCCATACGGTGCATTCGTCCGCTTTCGACCGGAACAAAAATTGTATTTCATTGCGCGAGGCCTTGTCGGTAAACAAGGTGTACACTTCATAGCAGAAGCTCACAAGATCCAGGGCTGATACTTTCAGGTGCAGGGTGTCGTCTTCCAATTTCTTGAAGTCAAGGATCTGGTTTACGAGCCGCAGCAACCGTCTGGAATTCTTTTCCGCCAGCATAATGAGATGCTTGCTTTCATTGTCAAGCTTGCTGCGCTTCATGAACTCCTGAATCGGGGGAAGTATCAGGCTGATCGGCGTTCTCAGTTCATGTGAAATGTTCGTAAAGAAACGCTCCTTCGTTCGCTCAATTTCTTCCGCATGCTCCTTCTCCATCCGGATGATCTTCAGTTCATTCTTCAGGTGCACCCTTGCAGAGTAGGTCCGCAGCGCGTAGTAGACTGCTGCGATCAGGATAATTCCATACAGCGCCAGGAAACCGGTACTGAGGAAAAGAGGAGGTTTGACTGTGATGGCAATTATTGCCACCTTGTCACTCCAGATCCCATAGTTATTCGACCCCTTGACAGTGAGCCGGTAACTGCCGGGCGCGAGGTTGGAGTACACGGCAAAGTTTTTCACGCCTGACACATAATTCCAGTCGTCGTCGATCCCGTCCATCCGGTAAGCGTATACATTCGTGGACGGCTGCCAGTAGTGCAGCGACGAAAACTCAAAGGCGATGGATCGCTGTGCGTACCGCAAGGTCAGTTGTTTTGTAAACGATATGTCGTTTTGGAGCAGAACATCCCCCTCCACCCGCTCGTTGGCAACGATCGTCTTGTTGTTGATCTCGATGGCGGTAATGTAGACGTCGGGCTTGTAAGGTTTGGCGTGAACATTTTCAGGAGAAAATCGCACATAGCCGTTGTCGCCTCCCAGGACGATCTCTCCCGAAGGCGATTTGGCAACGCACCCGTAATAGAAACTCTTGATTGGAATATTCCGGTCCAGCGGGAAAACCTCCTGCCTGTCTTCGCGGCCATAAAATTTCAGCAAGGCCGAGTTGGTGGAACCCCAGATGTTGCCTTCATTGTCTTCAATGATATTGCTGATAATGATGTCATTCCCGGTAATGATAGGATGAAAACGGGATTTGTCAGCATCGGGATCGTATTCAAGCAAACCATTCTGCGTACCTGCCCACAATTTTCCTGCGGCAGAGAAGTAGAGGCAGTAGACGTTTCTCTTTTCCGAGGCCTGTCCGAATGAACGGATGTGTTTTTTTTCGAGGGTATTCACGTCCACGCGGTATAACTCATCGTACTCAATCACCCATATTGCATTGCCTCCCGAAACGTGTTTCTCCGATCCGACATCGCTGACCGGCACGAATTTCGGGAAACCGGCATCCTTTGGATCCCCGTGTATTTTATAGAAACCTCCTTCCCACGCGCTCACCCACAGTGAGCCATCCAATGCCCGGGTAAACTTGCCAATGTAGTTGGAGCCAAGGCCGTTTGCCGGGTTTGAAGTAATGGCGTACATCGTAGACCCTGCCGGATCCCATACGTTGATGCCGCTGGCGGTACCGATCCATATCCGGCCGAGGCTGTCTTCCTGCAAGGCAAAGACATTATTAAAAAGGAGGCGCCTGTCAGGGTCCGAATTGGTATCAAATACCTTTTTTTTGCCACTTACCGGATCCAGTTGTATTGCCCCGTGTTGGGTGGCCAGCCAGTATGAACCGTCACTGGCAATCAGGATCGACTTTACCTGGTTTCCGATAACCTGGTCGTCTAAAGAATGGGTTATCTCCTCATAAACGTAAAAGTTACCCTGGAGATTAAGGCGGCTGAGGCCGTTGGACGTGACCAGCCAGAGAACGCCGCCGCTGTCCTCGAAGATCTGCCAGATAACATTATTGGCGATCGAAAAAGACAACTGGGGATTGTGAAAGTGCGATTCGGTAGTTCCGTGAACAGGATCAAAAACATTGAGTCCGAAATCAGTGCCCAACCACAGCTTGCCGGATGCATCGGTATAAATGAACTTGATTACTTCGTTGCTGAACCCTGCCTCGGCGGCCGTGTACCTCCGGTATTCCAGTGTGGCGGAATTTACAAGGCAAAGTCCTGTTTCCGTTCCTATCCAAAGCGTGGAGTCGCTGGCATCGGCCGGCTTGATGTCAAGGACCAGGTTATTCTGCAGGACGGGGTAATAACTCTCCTTGAGGTCGATGTTCACAAAGTGATCGCCGCCTGCCGGAAGCTTGTTTAACCGGTCGTACGTTCCCACCCACACGTTTTGCTGTTTGTCGCAGTAAATGGCCCGAACGGTATTGTGGCTGAGATTGCTGTTTTCCTCATTGTAAATCTTGAATGTGTCACCAGCGTACCGAAGCAAACCGGATGAAGTCCCGATCCAGATGGTGCCATTGCGGTCTTTGTGCAATGTTCTGATCACCTTGATCCCGCCCAGGTCAATGCGGGTAACTTCAAAGGTCACAACATTGATTTTGCACAAACCGCCCCAGGTGCCCACCCAGATATAGTCGCCGTCTGGGATGAGGGCTGTGATCTCGTTGGAGGGAATGGAGCGGTCGGATTCGCGCTTGAAAAAGCTGATAAAAGTATAGCCGTCGAACCGTGCAAGGCCGCTACCTGTGCCCACCCAGATGAAATTGTATTTGTCCTGAGAAATTGAGGTGATGATGTTTGAAGGGAGACCATCCCGCATGGACAGGGTAGAAAAGAACGGAGAGGCGCCCCTCAGCGATTGACCCAGGAGCAATGCTGTGAGGAGTATGAGGCCCTGCGCCAGCCTCTTGCGTTGATGTCGGTACCTGGAATTCATGGGTCAGCATGCAGCCTGCGAACCGGTTCCCCGGTACAGCAGGATAAAGAGAATGCAACTCAATTTAACATTTTTCGCCCCCTGTGGGGTAGCGCCGGCACACTTAATTTCAAACGCACTTCATCCCATTTGGCGCAAATCGGTAATCGTCCGCACGTGAGGCGGTCGTGAATGATTTCTTTTGATTTATGCAGGATTTTTGTCGTAGTATTTCGCGGCAACCTGGCCCGATTGCCGTTACCAGTCGGGATGGTTTTGCAATCCAGCCGATCCGGTCTTGCATGCCTGGCGACAGTGGGGTATGAAATTGAAGTAATAATGGTCATTCCTGTACGATTATTTCCGTCGCATTCAATCGATTGAAATTAGATTGGAGTTGATTTTTTCTCCTTCAACAAACCCCAACTATATGAACAGAAAACTACGCTATCTGATCCTGTTTCCGATTTTCAGTTCACTGCCTCTTCTGGCACAGAAGACCGTCACGGGAACAGTAACCGATGAGGCAGGAGCACGCCTTCCGGGTGTAAATATCCTCGTAAAAGGAACCACGGCCGGTACCGTCACAGGCAGTGATGGAATTTATTCGATCTCCGTTCCTCAGGAACACGTCAGCGAAGGGATCCTTGTATTTTCGTTTATCGGATACACGACCCGGGAGATCGTAATTGACAACCAGTCTTCCATAGATGTCAACCTGGTGCCGGATGCCCAGACCCTCAGCGAAGTTGTCGTTGTCGGCTATGGTACGATGAAGCGTGAAGACATTTCCGGGGCCGTAGCATCCGTCCAAACCAAAGATCTGCCTGTTGTTGCGAACACGTCTATTGATCACCTTCTTCAGGGCAGGGCTCCGGGACTTAATCTCACGCAACGCAGCGCACAGCCCGGCGGCGGACTCAGTATTAACATCCGGGGTGCAATCTCGCCCCGCGGAGGCAATTCACCGCTCTATGTTATAGACGGTGTTCCTATCTTCAACAACAGCACCCCGGAGCAGGGATTGTCGGACTCTAACCTGGGCTTCGCCGGCGGCGTTGACCGCAACCCCCTGAACAGCATTAATCCTTCCGATATTGAGTCCATCGATATTCTTAAGGATGCCAGCGCCACCGCCATTTACGGATCGTCTGCGGCGAATGGCGTGGTACTTATAACTACCAAAAGAGGTTCCGAAGGACCCGTGCGTGTTGACTATCGTGGGAGCTACACCGTACAGACCCCAAAAGACTACATCACCCTTTTTGATGCAACGGAATTCATGCAGCAACACAACCGGCTGGCACGCGACAGATACCTTTTCCTGAACGACATTGCGCCATACGGCACGACCGACCCTTCTTCAGTTCCGGGTTTTGTTCCCGCGTTTTCCGATAGCGACATCAGCGGCGCCGGAGCGGGCACCGATTGGCTGGACCTCCTGACGCGAAACGGCAGCATCAATGATCAAAACGTGTCCATCTCGGGTGGATCGGCTAAGACCAAGATCTATACGGCGTTCAACTATTACAACAACAAGGCCATCGTCGAGAATTCGGATTTCGTTCGCTATACCGGCCGTGTTAATGTCGATCAGGAACTTGGCAGCAGGGTACGGCTGGGACTTCGCCTGATGGCCAGCCAGATCAACAACAACAATGTTTCATCAGGCGCAAATGACGGCGGTGTTGAGAAATACAACATGCTGCAGGCGGCGTTTGCCTTTTCACCTACGCGCAGTGTCTTTGACGATGCGGGCAACTATACAAAGTCGTTCGACACGCAGATCACCAATCCCGCGGCTTTCCTGATTATGAAGGATGAGACGCGTACGAACAGGGTGCTCCTCGCACCGAGCCTTGACTTTACGATCCTTGACGGGCTAAAAGCGACGGTCATCGGTGGTATTGACAAGCAAAGCTCGCTGCGCGACTTTTACCTGCCCAGAAAGGTTGCCAATTTTCAGCTTCCGAACGGAATGGCCCAGAAGAGCAGTTCGAACATTGGCAATTACAGCACGGAAGCCTACCTGTCGTTCGACAAGACCTTCGGCC
>DATBVZ010000215.1:0-2156 GCA_036515095.1 Cyclobacteriaceae bacterium
TTGAAGATTGAAGAATTGAAGATTGAAGAACCTGCCATCCAGGGAAATGAGTGAATGAGTGGACAGGCAGTTGAAGAGGTTTGTGAAGCCAGATGCTAAGGGGTGGGTTCAGTAGGCATAGTGCAATAGGCAATAGGCAAAGCCACCAGACCGATTTGGAGTAATCGGAACATTTTGGCTGGTAGTTGCGCGATGCGCAAGCTACATCTGTCCGGGCACTGGCTTCACGATAATTCGTTGTTTGCTTGCCTACTGCCAATTGCCTACTGAATTACGCATACAGCAACTCCTTCTGCGCCGATACCTTTTCGCTTTCGATGTACTCGTCGTACGTCATCAGTTTATCGATGAAGCCGTTCGGTGTGATCTCGATGATGCGGTTGGCGACGGTCTGGGTGAATTCGTGATCATGCGAGGTACAGAGTACGGTTCCCGGAAAATCCTTCAGCGCATTGTTGAATGCGGTAATGGATTCGAGGTCGAGGTGATTGGTGGGCTCATCCAGGATAAGAAGGTTGGCGCCCGCAAGCATTATCCGGGAGATCATGCACCGGACTTTCTCACCCCCTGATAGAACACTACACTTCTTAAATACCTCTTCCCCGGAGAACAACATTTTGCCCAGGAATCCGCGGATATAAACTTCGTCTTTGTTTTCATCGCTGGCGAATTGCCGCAACCAGTCGATCAGGTTATCGTCGGAGTTAAAATATTCCTCGTTGTTGGCGGGCAGGTAGGCCGGCGTTATGGTCTTGCCAAACGCGAAGATGCCTGAGGTTGCTTTGGTTTCATCCATCAATATCCGGAACAGCGAGGTAATGGCCAGACTGTCCTTGCTAAGGAAAGCGATCTTGTCGCCTTTGTTGACAAAAAAGTCAAGGTCTCTGAACAGCGTAACTCCACCGGCGGCATATCCCAACCCCTGAGCGTGAAGGATCTGATCGCCCGCAGTCCTCTTTTGCTGGAAGATGATGGCCGGGTAGCGACGTGAGGACGGCTTAATGTCATCGACGTTGATTTTTTCCAATAGTTTTCTGCGGCTTGTTGCCTGCCTTGACTTGGAGGCGTTGGCGCTGAATCGGGCAATAAACTCCTGAAGTTCTTTCTTTTTGTCTTCTGCCTTCTTGTTTGCCGCAGACCGCTGAGTCAGGGCGAGTTGGCTGGACTGATACCAGAACGTGTAATTGCCGGTGAACAGGTTTATAGCCTTGAAGTCAATATCAACAACATGGGTGCAGACCGTATCCAGGAAGTGGCGGTCGTGAGAAACTACAATTACCGTATTCTTGAATTCCAGCAGAAAGTCTTCGAGCCACATTACGGTCTGAAGGTCCAGGTCGTTCGTAGGTTCGTCAAGGATAAGAATATCCGGATTTCCAAAGATTGCCTGTGCCAGAAGGACCCTCACTTTCTGGTTTCCATTCAGTTCTTTCACAAGCATCGTATGATACACTTCCGCAATGCCCAAACCGCTAAGTAAGGCAGCGGCGTCGGATTGCGCGTTCCATCCGTTCATTTCGGCAAATTCCGCTTCCAGTTCGGAGGCCTTTACGCCGTCTTTTTCATCGAAATCCGGCTTGGCGTAGATCCGGTCCTTTTCATCCATAATGGCCCACAGCTTATGATGGCCCATCATCACCGCGTCAAGTACAGCAACTTCGTCGTACTGGTAATGATTTTGCCGAAGTACGGCCATGCGCTTACCCGGCTCAATGCTGACCTTACCGCCAGTCGGCTGCAGATCGCCGGAGAGTATTCTCAGAAATGTCGACTTGCCGGCACCGTTTGCGCCGATCACACCATAGCAGTTCCCGGACGTAAACCTGAGGTTCACCTCATCAAACAAAACCCGCTTCCCAAACTGTAACGTAACATGGTGTGCTGCAATCATAGCCGTCCTGGTAAAATTAAGGGTGCAAAGATACGGCTATTTATCGAAAAAAGCAGTGTCGGGTGTAAACAAAGGTCACTGCCTCACTCATTTCTCAAGCTATGGACCACCAGGCCGCTTCTTAATTTGGGCTCAAACCAGGTTGTCTTCGGTGGCATGATGTTTCCCGAATCGGCGATATCGACAAGCTGCTGCATGGATACCGGGTAAAGGGCAAATGCAGCCTTCATCCCGCCACTGTTCACGCGGCGCTGCAATTCGGCGA
>DATBVZ010000216.1:0-5447 GCA_036515095.1 Cyclobacteriaceae bacterium
CGCTCTCCGTTCTTCGTCCTTCGATAATCTGGTGCGACAGCCGCGCCGTTGCGATCGGGGAAAATGCATTTCAAGATCTGGGTGAATCATACTGCCTGGACAATCTGTTGAATTCTCCGGGTAATTTTACTGCCTCCAAACTGAGATGGGTCAGGCAAAACGAACCCGAAGTATACTCCCGCATCTTTAAGTTCATGCTGCCGGGAGACTACCTGGCCATGCGGCTTACCGGCGAGGTGAGGACGACGGTACAGGGACTCTCGGAAGGTATTTTTTGGGATTACCGGAAAAATGGTATTGCCGCACGGCTGCTCGACCTGTATGAAATCGATCCTTCTCTGATCCCGGAGACAGTGCCTGCGTTTGGATTACAAGGTACGCTGACATCCGCTGCGGCGGCGGCGTTAGGCCTTGAGCCGGACACACCGGTCAGCTATCGCGCAGGCGACCAGCCAAACAATGCTTTCTCACTGAAAACACTTGAGCCCGGTGAGATAGCTGCCACAGCCGGAACTTCCGGAGTCATCTATGGTATTATCGACCGGCCGGCATCGGACAGGCAATCGCGGGTGAATACGTTCGTCCATGTCAACCATACACCAGACCATCAGCGTCTCGGGGTCCTTCTCTGTGTCAACGGTACGGGAATAATGAATAGCTGGCTTCGGAAACAAATTCAGCTAACGGGCGATCCGGTTTCGTACGAAAAGCTGAATGAACTTGCGGCCCGTGTGCCTATCGGATCCGATCAGCTTTGTGTGCTCCCATTCGGAAACGGGGCTGAGCGAATGCTTCTCAACAACGACCTTGGCGCAAGCTTCCACGGATTGAACTTTAACCGTCATACTACGGCCCACCTCTGCAGGGCCGTGCAGGAAGGTATTGTTTTTTCACTGGCCTATGGATTTCAGATACTCAATCAGATGGGCTTGCGGTCTGATGTAGTACGGGCGGGACAAGCCAATATGTTTCTTAGTGACACGTTTTGCGAAGCATTTTCAAATGCAACCGGTTCCCATATCGAACTCTTCAATACCGACGGATCACAGGGCGCCGCGCGCGGTGCCGGGGTGGGTTGCGGATACTATTCATCGCCTTTATCCGCATTTGACGGCCTGACCTGCGTTCGCAGGATTGAGCCCAGCCAGGAAAAACAGGAGGCTTATCAAAAAGCCTTTGAACATTGGAAGACTGTACTTCAACTTCAAAATATAAACTAAACGCTAACCATGAAAATTGTAAAAGGGAAAAAGGAATTCTTTAAGGGCATTCGTGCGATACGATACGAAGGCCCGGAGTCTGATAATCCGTTGGCCTTCAAGTACTATAACCCAAAGAAAAAGGTAGGCAGGAAGACCATGGAGGAACACCTTCGCTTCGCTATTGCCTATTGGCATACTTTCTGCGGGAACGGCGCGGACCCTTTCGGCAGCCCTACAAAGTATTTCCCATGGTCTGCTGCCGCCGATAATCCCATGCAGCGCGCTTATGATAAAATGGATGCCGCCTTTGAATTTGCCAGCAAGATCGGGGCGCCTTTCTACTGCTTTCATGACTATGACCTCGTTGAGGAGGCGCCTACCCTCAAGGAATCCGAGAAGCGCCTGCAGAAGATGGTGGACTATGCAAAACAAAAACAAAAGGCATCCGGAGTTAAACTGTTGTGGGGGACTGCCAATTTGTTCAGCCACCCGCGGTATATGAATGGAGCTGCCACAAATCCTGATTTCAATGTCGTCTGTTATGCAGCGACACAGGTTAAGAATGCCATTGACGCCACCATTGAACTCGGTGGATCGAATTACGTATTCTGGGGTGGAAGGGAAGGCTATCTTTCCTTATTGAATACAAATATGAAGCGGGAACAGGAACATATGGCCACCTTCCTTCAGGCTGCCCGCGACTACGGACGGCGCAACGGCTTTAAGGGAACATTCCTGATCGAGCCCAAGCCGATGGAACCTACCAAGCATCAGTACGACTTCGATGCAGCCACCGTAATCGCTTTCCTCCGGGAATTTGATCTGATGGATGACTTTAAGCTGAATATAGAAGTCAATCACGCGACACTGGCACAGCACACCTTTCAGCATGAGCTGCAGGTCGCGGCAAACGCGAAATTGCTGGGAAGCATAGACGCAAACCGGGGTGATTATCAGAATGGCTGGGATACCGACCAGTTTCCCAATAATCTCAGCGAACTGACGGAAGCCATGCTGGTGATTCTGCAATACGGAGGATTCAAAAACGGTGGGATCAATTTTGATGCCAAGACGAGAAGGAATTCAACAGACCTCGCCGATATCTTCTATGCACACATCGGGGGTATGGACATCTTTGCCCGTGCATTGATGACCGCACACAAGATTCTTGATCAGGGTGAATATACTGCACTGATAAAAGAACGTTATGCCACCTTTGATAACGGAAAGGGTAGGCAGTTTGAGCGGGGAAGACTCAGGCTCGAAGCACTGCGCAAACTTGCGCACCAAAATGGCGAACCGGTTATGATCAGTGGTCGGCAGGAATATTTTGAGAATCTTATTAACCGGTATGTGAAGGAGTGAGGGAGCGTACAGGTATTAGGTATATAGGTATACAAGGCTTTGCCCGTGCTCCGGCACTGAACGTCCGACGCCCGTGCATTTAATTCGGAAGAGGAAACATCAAGCATCAACACATCAGGAACAGGATACAACCGGCTTATTATTTCAGATGTACTATCCGAATGGGATCAGGAAAAAAAATATCCAGTGGGGTGCAGTTGCTGGTATTGTGTTTTCTTTTGACCGGCTGCAGTGACGGGCGGGAAGAGGAGCAGAGAATTGAAATCCGGGGCTGGAATATCCTTTCCGACGACGAGGTCAGTGCCATGCGGGTGATCGACATCGCAGCCACCCGGTACAACATTAATCACCTGGAATTTTCCCATCACATCGTTCATGAGTTGAAGGACATCAGACCGGTAGGGAGGGCGGAGCTCGTCAACAGGCTTACGGCATACGCCCACCAGAAAGGCATCAGCGAAGTCGCCGTGTGGGATCACGCCCTTTACGATACCGGTTATTATCCTGATGAATTTAAGGTGTATGCGGACGGCACGCAGCGAATTGATTTGGATAATCCGCAATTTTGGGAGTGGGTGAAGGACGACTATCGGGGTATGCTGGCGTTGATTCCCGACGTGGATGCCATCGTTCTCACGGTAAATGAAAGCGGGGCGCGGCCGCAGGAACAGTATTCCAGGATACTCCAGACGGAAGCTGACCGCCTTATTGCCGTGGTGGACAGCCTGGCTCACCTTTTTATTGACGAACATGATCTGACCCTGTACGTCAGGGCGACAATCAGGGATCAGGCAGAGATGAGTATGATCGTTCAGGCCATCAACGGGGTCCGCCATCCCGGCATCCGGATTGTGGTGAAGGAGGTCATGCAGGATTTTTACCTGACCCATCCCATCTCATCTGTTCCTGACAGCATCACCAAATTTCCTGTGATCATAGAAATTGACGCGGCGCATGAGTTTAGCGGTCAGGGGATCGTCGCGAGTGTCTTTCCCGAAGTGCATCTGAAGCGGTGGAAAGAGCACATGTCGGAGACGAATGTCATCGGTTATGTGGCCCGAACAGACCGGTATTACGATTCCAGGATCATCGATGGACCGTGTGAGATCAACCTGTTTGCCCTTAAGCGTGGAGCCGAAGATCCCTGGGTAAGCGCAGAGGCAATATATGATGAGTTTATTATAGCGAAGTACGGCGAGAAAGCGCTTCCTTATATCAAGCCGGCGTTGAAAAAGAGTTATGACATTGTCAGCGCCATGATGTTCACATTGGGGATCCAAAGTATTGATCAGTCAGGCATAAATTATTCCAGTGAAATGTTTTACGTCAGCCTGAATCCCGGCAAATGGCAGAGGAAAATGGAATGCTATGTAGAACACGACGTTAACAAAACCTTCCATTACTGGAAGGATATTGCGAACCATCTTTGCCCGGAACAATTTAAGAAGCCGTATGGTCCTGCAGCAAAACACATTCCCCTTGTGTTTGAGAACGGATGGCTTGACACCACGGAACAGATGAACATGGCGTACCTGAACGATATAATCACCGAGAAGGATTACTGTGTACGCCTTGCGAATAATGCCCTCGAAGAAGTTATGCAGGCTAAACCATACATCCGTGATGCGAATGAGTATACCAAGTTGGTTGAGATGTTCAAGCGTACCGAAATGGCGGCAAGGGCCTTCCGCGCCACTGCCAAGGCGTACTTTGCTTATCGAATTTACACCCGGGGAGATAAGTACAGAACCCCTGAACTCAAGAATATCTTGCAGAATGGGCTGAATGAAATAGTACTGGTCAGCGACGAGATAATGCACTATCCGTATAACGGGCCCCGGGGTGAATTTGCATCGGAATCGCTGGCCACCAGCGCGATGGTGATCCACGATACCATTGTCCGGTCAGGAGAATTCTGACATACCCGAAGAAAATAAGCGCCCGAAGGCAGATTCATGTGGCGCGCTGGAGATACCAGGCAACCCGGGCTACTGCAATGATATCCCAATACCCCTATACCTCCATACACCTTCCACTCACAACTGCAACCTCACATGCATTCTGTTCAGAAGCTTCACAACCCACAGAATGACGAGGGCGTAGAGTATGCAGTAAATAATGCCAATGACACCTGTCCTGAGGTCATGGGGTAACGGATAATAGTGGAACGTGCTGTAAGACGCCCACATGATGAAGGGGATGATGTAGGTAAGCAACGGATTGGAGCCTGCCGGCCGAAAGATCTTCGCCCACCGGTTGATGCCTTTCAGGTCAGTGATCCAATAGAGGATAATAAACACCAGGATGCCGATCACAGAACTGTAGAGGCCCCAGGTAGGTGTCGCGCCTATCTTTCCGATGTGATAGTATGGACGCAAGAGAAATCCGGCAACAAAAAGGACGCCGGCAAATGCCAGGGCCTCATTCAGTCGATAGCTCAGGCTTCGATCGGGTTTCTGGTCAAAAAATATCGCCGTAAGGATCATGCCGCATAAGGCAAGTAAGGTATGCGTGGCTTTCCCGCCCTGAGAACGGGTCCAGCCAAGAAAGGCGTTATCTGCAGAGAGGTCCGCGTGTCCGATGGCATAGATGAGTATACAAACGCCCACCATAGCAGCGAGGTAATATTTGTTACCCCTGAACACCTGATAGAGTACGCAGGAATACAGGTATGCCCATCCGATAAGCCCCAGTATTCCCCACCATCTGGGCTGAAGGTACTCTGTTCCATCCTCGCCACCGCGGTATATAAAAGCCAGTATAATCAATCCGGTAATTCCGATACCACGAAGGACATACCCCCATAGTTTGTTGTCAAAGGTGTAATAGTTCCACACCAGGATGACGCACGGATAAAAGAGCAGAGACCAGACGCCGATG
>DATBVZ010000217.1:0-9236 GCA_036515095.1 Cyclobacteriaceae bacterium
TAACCAGGTAATCACGACTTCGTACCGCCCTGACTTCAGGAAGCGGGCTATTGATTCATTGATAAAATTCTGGTGGAAACGCTGGATTCGGGAAGCGGAATTTTTTACAACAACAGGACTGCTGTGGATGAGCTTCCTTGAAAAGGTTACCGGCAAAAAAGGGTATGTCGTCAGGAACGGCTTTGAGCTTGAGTTTGTCCCTGAATCCGATTCGCCTGTCAGCCCGCCTGAATTCGTAATTACTCACTTTGGAAGGCTATACCCCAATCAGGATCTCGGGATTTTTATAGATGGCTACAGGCTCTTTTTTCAGAAGACCGGCGGAAACGTGCGATTGGAAATAATCGGAAGTAAGCCTCATCATGGAATTGATGGCAAAGAATTGCTGGCCGGATTGCCTCAGGACTCCTGGTCGATCATCCCCTACATGGGAAAGAAAGAATTACTGCAGTATTGTAAGGCGCGAACTACGGTTTTCTGGATGCCGGGATTCAGCGAAGACAACGGCCAGTTGCCCGTGAAAGTCTACGACTACCTGATGCTAGAGAAGAACGTGCTGCTGGTCCCCAACAACAGCCCCGACCTGGAGCATGTGGTCGCCGGAAGCGGAGCCGGAGTGGCGTGCAATACCCCGGATGAGGTATGTACCCGGCTGCAACAATGGTATGAGTCGTTCAGGAACCTTCATGCTGTTCCGTATCATGGCAATTCGGAAGTGATTCAACGTTATGCCCGCGTGCATCAGGTGATGTACCTTGCTGATAGAATTCATGCTCACATCGGATAAATGCATGCGGAAATCCATTGGTTATTCCCAACGCAACAATGCGGAAAGCCCGGGTTGCCTGGAGATCCGTTGCCTGCTCATTCTTTTGTTGGTTAATTTGGATTGATGAACGATCTGGTAAGCATAATAATGCCTGTCTACAACCGCGAGAGGTATATCGGCCAAAGCATCCGGTCGGTTTTGGATCAGTCCCATACGAACTGGGAGTTGATCATAGTCAACGACGGAAGTACGGATGCCACAAAGGAAGAAACACGCGACTTTGCGGATCCCAGAATAAGGTATTTTGAGCAAGCAAACAGGGGCGTGAGTTCGGCAAGAAATTTGGGACTAAGCCGGATGGAAGGCGACTTCTTTTGTTTTCTTGATTCCGACGATGTTTTTACGAGAGACAGCCTCACCTCGCGATTGAACGTTTTTCGGGATGGACCACCCGATCTGGATTTCGTAGACGGAAGGGTAGAGGAACGCGATGAGCGTCTGGACCAGGTTCTGCGCGTTTACCATCCTGCCTTCCGGGGAAATCCCTTCAGGCAGATGCTGAGAATAAGCGAATCGTGTTACCTGGGCCAGACGTGGATGCTGCGCAGAAAACCGAACGTGAACTATTCGATGAGAAACGATCTGAGCAATGGAGAAGATTTTTTCTTTTTTCTGGAACAATCACGGCGGGGAGGAAAATACAACTACACCGAAGAGATCATTCTTTACTACAGGCGCCATCCTGCATCGGCTTCCGCCGACCTGGACGGATTGAACAGATCCTACCAGTTGATACATAAGGAAATCAGGAACTGGCCTGAAGTTTCCATTCGGGACGCATCGTTTTATTGGATTAAATCAAGAAAAATAATGTTTCTGTCTTACCTTTTTGACGGAAGCGAATATTGGAAGGCTTTCAGGTCACTGTTTCAATGGACGTGAAAAAGGAGTGCTGTGTTCTTATATACAATAGTTTTGGAGATCCACTGTTCCAAAATGTGATGCTGCCGTTCATGCGCACGCTGGCGTCAGAGTCCGGATGGAGGTTCCATTTGATAACATTTGAGCAGCCGTATTTTGAAATCCCAGCGAACGAAAAGCAATTGGTCGCTCAGGAACTGGAGGATCGGCATATGACATGGTATCCCCGAAAGCATCACACGGGAAAATTGTTGATCGTAAAGAAGGCATGGGATTTCATCTCAATAGGCTTCCTGTTGATCTCCCTGAGATCCAAAGGTGTCAGGATCATCTGGTCATTTGCCAATGTGGCAGCATCCATCTCCTGGGTGTATGCCCGGATATTATCCTACCGGTCAGTAATTTACTCGTATGAGCCGCACAGTGCGTTTATGGAAGAATTGGGTATCTGGAAAAAAAGCTCATGGAATTACCGGATCCTTAATGCACTTGAGGAAAGAGCGGGAAGGGACGCCGACTATGTTTTGACCGGCACGAAATACATGGTCGACCATCTTCATGCGCACGGCGCCAAAGGCGAAGTTTACCGGGCGCCAACGAGCGCTGACGAAAGCAAATTTTACTTCAGGACCGGCGCCAGAAAAATTCTGGAACAACGGTATTCGCTCAACGAATCAGACAAGCTGATTTTGTATGTGGGTAAGTTTGGTGGGTTGTATTACGCATCCGAAATACTCCTGCTGTTCAGGATACTGGATGAAAATATTCCGGACTGCCGGTTCATTGTGGTATCGCCAAGTCCCTACGATGAAATAGTCAGGTTGTGCGGTGAAGTTCATTTTGATCCGCACAAGGTGGTGTACATTACCAAACCGGTGCAGGAGGATATCAAGATCTGTATTTCGGGAGCTGACCTAGGTGTAACCGCGATTCCTCCTACTCCATCTCAGAAATACCGATCACCGACGAAGGTCGCGGAATATCTCTTATGCGGACTGCCCTATATCACAACGGCAGGTGTCTCGGAGGACGACACTATCGCCGTCGAATATGATGTTGGTGTGGTTGTAAAGGATTTCTCCGAACCGAATATCTTCGCTGCTGTCCCTGAAATAAGAAATCTGCTCGGGAAGGACAAGGAAGAGATGGTGCAGCGCTGCAGGGAGGTCGGACTGGCGTACCGGGCAAAGGCAAATGTTGACCAAATTTTAAGGCGCATTTTTGATACGCTGGCAACATCCTGATTGACAATTACCCCGGTGCATTCCCATACATCAGGAAAACAGTCCCCCACCGGCACAGAGCAGGGTAATTAATTCCGTCCCACCCCCAAAAGATTCATATTTTCATTTAATTTAGACCAAATTTTATTTGGCCAGGCCAACAAACGAATATGAGAAATCGCGTCAAACTCGATGCAACGGACCGGAAAATACTAGAAATCCTGCAAGACAATTCCAACATTACCAATGCCCAGCTGGCCAAGGAAATCGGGCTGTCACCTGCGCCAACACTCGAGCGGGTAAACAAACTGGAAGCTGCCGGCGTGATCCGAAGCTACCACGCGGTCATCGATCCGGCCAGCGTAAACCTTGGCGTCAGCACATTTGTGATGGCAACGCTAAAAGGGCATAACAAGGAGAACATAGAAAAGTTTGTCAGCGCCATAAACCAGATCAACGAGGTGATCGAATGCCACCATATCACCGGCGCCGGCGACTTTATCCTCAAGTTGGTTTCAACCGACATCACTTCCTATCAGCAACTGATGCTGGAGAAGGTTTCCAATATCGACGTTGTCGACAGTCTGCAAACCATGGTGATCCTCTCTACGTTCAAAGACAGTAAATCTTTGCCAATCCCGAATTGAAATGGTGACGGAAAAAAGTCTGATACTGGATGGCCGGCAGGTGAAACAAAAGATACGCCGCATGGCTTTTGAGATCTATGAAAATAATTTCAAGGAAAAACAGTTGATCCTCGCGGGTATCGACGGGCAGGGATATGTGCTGGCGAAGCTGCTTGCCAGAGAGCTGGAGAATATCGCTCCCATGGAGATCAGCCTGGTGAAAGTTACGCTGGACAAATTCGCACCGCAGCAGAGCGACGTCACACTTGATTGCGATCTTAAGGATATCAGGAAGAAGTGCATCGTGCTCGTGGACGATGTCCTGAATACCGGCAGAACGTTCGCCTACGGGCTCCGACCTTTCCTTGGAATTGAGGTGAAGAAAATTGAAACGGCAGTGCTGGTAAACCGCGGCTATCCCAACTTCCCTATCTATCCGATGTATACCGGGTATGAATTGTCCACAACCATTGACGACCATGTGGAAGTCAGGCTCGGAAAGGAGACAGCCGTTTATCTTTCCTGATTAATTCACGTCACCATACGGTATAAAAATTGCGCGCATGACTGTTAACAAAAAGCAGGAGATCAAGAAAATTACCACCCACCAGCTCCAGGAAATGAAAAACCGCGGAGAGAAGATTGCCATGTTAACGGCCTACGATTTCAGCATGGCCAAGATCATCGATGAAGGCGGTATTGATGTGATCCTCGTAGGAGATTCGGCTTCAAATGTGATGGCCGGTCACGAAACCACCCTGCCGATCACATTGGATCAGATGATCTATCATGCCGCTTCGGTTGTCCGGGCAGTAAAGCGCGCGCTCATCGTTGTTGATCTGCCTTTCGGCACGTACCAGGGAAGTTCGGGAGAAGCCCTGCGGTCTGCCATTCGCATCATGAAAGAAGCCGGAGCCCATGCTGTGAAGCTGGAGGGCGGCAATGAAATAAAAGACTCCGTACAACGGATCCTCAGCGCCGGCATCCCGGTAATGGGTCATTTGGGACTTACCCCGCAATCGATCTACAAATTCGGAACCTACACCGTTCGCGCGAAGGAAGAAGCCGAGGCAACAAAACTCTTCGACGATGCAAAAGTCCTTGAGAAGTGCGGCTGTTTTGGTATCGTACTGGAGAAAATTCCAGCAGAACTGGCCAAAAAAGTCTCGACATCGCTTCAGATACCAACGATAGGCATTGGCGCGGGACCTGACACAGACGGCCAGGTGCTGGTCATGCAGGATATGCTGGGCATTACAAAAGAATTCAAACCCCGTTTCCTCAGAAGATACGCCGATCTCAGCACCCTTATCGGCAATGCGGTAACACACTACGTGACCGACGTCAAAGCCCGGGATTTCCCGAATGAAACCGAAAAATATTAGGTAGTAGTGACGCAAAATTTTGCGTCACTACTATTTTGATTCATTCACACCCTCCCGGGGTCTGCCCATCGGCGATCTCTCCGAACCAGACAATTCCGTATTCACCGTAGATTCCTATGCCAATTGCCTTCCATTCAACTTTGCTCCACATTCCTGAGTTGATAAGGAGCGGATTGTGCGAGGGGCTGACCTTCCATCCATCCAGGCCTTCCCTGGCGCTTGCACCCTTTGAACTGTAGTAGGCGATTTCATACCCCGGGCTGTTATAGCCCGCAATCTCCTTCGGCTTATCCCACATGCATTTGGCCTGTTTGTGATCGTTTGTGTAACAGCATGATGTCCAGCCACCCTTTCCCGACCAACTGTGCGGATTGCATTTGTTATTGGGATTGAACGCGTAGTTGTCAACAAGATCATGCGCATGCAGTTGGGCGACTCTTGACAACTTTGAAGACAGCGGGATGGGTGCAAGCCCCTTACTCTTGCGATACTCCATTATCATGCCGTATAACAATTGCTCCTCGCTGCTCAGGCAGGTAGGCGACTCAATTGTGTTTTTAACACGGGCTGACGAAAAAAGAAATGAAGCTATGACAAGCGTGAGAAGCGTTTTCATGCGCGTATTTACATGTTTGAACGACTTACTGGATAAAATATCTTCGTAAATACCTTTAATTTTCTAATTTTCGCCCCGAAAAAATCGGCCTCCCGGGCGGATTCCCGAAAGTATAGCAATAATTTAAAACAAACGCAGCAAATGAGTGATCAGAAAAGCGTGTCTGACGAGGGGCGGATCAGCCTTAAGAATGGCAAGTTGGTGGTGCCTGACAAACCGGTAATACCCTTTATTGAAGGCGATGGCACCGGGGTGGACATATGGCCGGCTTCCAAACGGGTCTTTGATTCGGCGGTGGAGAAAGTGTATAAGGGCAGGCGCGCGATCCGGTGGAAGGAAGTGCTCGCGGGAGAGAAATCATTTAAGGCAATGAATAACTGGATGCCTGATGAAACCATGGAGGCATTCAGGAAATACCTCGTGGGGATCAAGGGGCCGCTCACCACACCGGTAGGTGGAGGCATCCGGTCGCTCAACGTTGCGCTGCGACAGGAACTGGATCTTTATGCCTGCGTTAGACCGGTACGCTGGTTCAAAGGGGTGCCTTCTCCGGTGAAGGAACCCCACAGGACGGATATGGTGATCTTCCGGGAAAATACGGAGGACATTTATGCCGGAATTGAATTTCAGGAAGGATCAGCTGATGTTAAAAAGTTTCTCGCCTCACTGAAGGAATCATTTCCCGACCGGTATAAGAAAATAAGATTCCCCGAGACTTCAGGCATCGGGATAAAGCCGGTTTCAAAAGAAGGAACCGAAAGGCTTGTACGGTCTGCAATAGAATACGCCCTGGCGCATAGCAAACCCAGTGTCACACTGGTCCACAAAGGAAACATCATGAAGTTTACCGAGGGAGGATTCCGCGACTGGGGATATGAGCTGGCAAAAAATGAGTATGGCGCGGTGGAGCTTGATGGCGGACCATGGCTGGTACTTGAGAGGGGTGGCCGCACCGTGGTGATCAAGGACGTTATCGCTGATGCGTTCTTGCAGCAGATCCTTTTGAGACCGGATGAGTATTCCATTGCAGCAACCCTGAATCTTAACGGAGACTATATCTCTGATGCGCTGGCCGCCATCGTAGGGGGTATTGGAATCGCTCCCGGAGGAAACATTAATTATCATACGGGCCATGCCATCTTCGAAGCTACTCACGGAACCGCACCGAAATACGCAGGGCAGGATAAAGTGAATCCCGGATCGGTTATCCTTTCGGGCGCTATGATGCTGGAATACCTGGGCTGGAATGAGGCTGCAGAACGAATCTACGAGGGATTGGAGAAATCCATCGTTTCACGTCGCGTCACGTATGATTTCCATCGGCTGATGGAAGGTGCGACCCTGCTGAAATGCTCGGAGTTTGCGCAGGAGGTAATAAATAATATGTGAGGCTTCAACCCTTCCCCCACCCCAGCATCTCTAACGCAGTGAGGGCCGCTTCTTCGCCCTTGTTACCGAATCGGCCACCGGCCCGGTCCAATGCCTGCTGCTTTGTGCGCGTGGTAAGAACTCCGAAAACAACGGGCTTTCGGGTCATGAGGCTTGCCTGGGTGATCCCGTAGGCGACAGCCTGGCAGATATAATCGAAGTGAGGGGTTTCCCCTTGGATGACACAGCCCAGGCAGATCACAGCATTAATGTTTTTTTTCTCCGCCATGAGGAGTCCACCCAGTGAGAGTTCGAAGCTTCCCGGCACATTCTTCCGGATAATGTTTTTACGCGGTACTCCATTTTCGATAAGGGAGGCGATAGCGGCTTCATAGAGGGCTTCAGTTATTTCCTCATTCCATCGGGCAACTACAATAGCGAAATGTTTGGTTGCCAGACTCACTTTCGGTTTTGTAAGTCCTGATTTAAGTGGTCCTGCCATGGCGGGTGAACTTGAAGCGGTAAGACTTGCCTGAGAATGAAAGGCTCAGGAGTTGCCGTCGAGCTTTGCTTTGAACTTTCGGGCATTCTGGAATTCAGCGGATTCCCAGTAATTGTCGATGATCGTCTGATAAGCCTGCTTTGCTTTTTCAGGGTCATTCAATTTTTCGTAGGCCAGCGCCTCTTTCATGAGGTAAGTTGGCGTATAAAATTTGTTGGGTTCGTAACTGGCAGCTTTGTTGTAGTAATTTGCTGCCTGTTCGAAATTCTCTTCTTCCATATAAGAATCACCGATGAGGCTATACGCCTTCGCCTGGATCAGAAGGTCCTTTGCTCTAAAGTCTTCCAGGTAAAGGCGGGCAAGTTCATACTTGCCTTGTTTGAGATAGCTCGCGCCTGCGTAAAAAGATGCGAGGTTTCCGGCGTCGGCCATGCCATACTCATCGGCGATGTCGATTAGCCCCGGGTTATTGCCATCGCCATTGAGGGCCAGGTCGAGGCTGTCGGCCTCAAAGTAATACACGGCCTGGAACATTTGCCGTTGCGCCTCCTCATCCTGTGCAGTAACATAATATCTATACCCGAAATATCCCCCAATAGCCAGCAACACTACCGCGACAATACCAATGACAAGTTTGGAATGCTGCTCTATCCATCCCTCCGCCAAATGCAGTTTATCGGCCAGGGCTTCCGGGCTTTCCAGGATCTCTTTTTTTTGTTCTTTTTTCTTCGCCATGTGTACAGTGAATGAAACTCAACAGACAAAGCGGCTCAGGTTATTGGCAG
This sequence comes from Cyclobacteriaceae bacterium, assembly GCA_036515095.1. Taxonomy (GTDB): domain Bacteria; phylum Bacteroidota; class Bacteroidia; order Cytophagales; family Cyclobacteriaceae; genus ZC4RG29. Next base: position 8,196 of record DATBVZ010000217.1, read on the forward strand.
GTTGAGCGGGCGCAAAAGTACAAATAAGATGACTTCTTGGCAAAAATGATTTAGTCGGTTATGAACGGATAATCCGGCTGTGTATAAACGTCTTCCAGGGCCTGTGAAGGGTCCGGAAATTCCGACTCTTCAGCAAATTTCACGCTTTCTTCAATGATCGTGGTAATCTTGTTGTCGATCTCTTTCAGCGCCTTTTCCGTCGCGAATTTCTTTGACAGAATGGACTGCTTAACGACCTCGATCGGATCCCGTTGTTTGTATTCCTCCACCTCGTCCTTGGTCCTGTATTTGGCAGGATCGGACATCGAATGTCCCTTGTACCGGTAGGTCCTGAATTCCAGGAGGGTAGGGCCGTCGCCCTTACGTGCCCGCTCGGCGGCCTCTGCAACGGCCAGGTGAACTTCCTCTACCTGCATCGCATCAACCGGTGCGCAGGGCATGTCGTAAGCCTCGCCCAGCGTATACAATTCCGTTACATTCGAGGTACGCTTGACAGAAGTACCCATGGCATAGCCGTTGTTCTCAATAACGAAGATTACCGGTAGCTTCCACAACATGGCCAGGTTGAGGGTTTCATGAAAGGAGCCCTGCCGCACGGCCCCATCGCCCATATAGCACATGCAGATCGCTCCGGTCTTCTTATATTTTTCTGCAAAGCCGATTCCTGCGCCAAGCGGTATTTGTGCACCGACAATGCCATGTCCGCCAAAGAAATTGTTTGCCTTATCAAATATGTGCATGGAGCCGCCCTTTCCTTTTGAGATCCCTGTCGCTTTCCCAAACAGTTCGGCCATGATCAACTTCGGGTCGGTACCAAGAGCAAGGGGATGGGCGTGATCGCGATAGGCGGTTATCCATTTGTCGTCTTTGGTAATGGCAGTCACCGCACCCGCAGCGCAGGCTTCCTGCCCGATATAGAGGTGGCAGAATCCCCGGATCTTTTGTTGCCCGTATAACTGCCCGGCCTTTTCTTCGAATTTGCGCATCAACTGCATCTTCTCATACCACAGCAGGTAGGTCTCCCTGGAGAAATTTGCTTTT
>DATBVZ010000218.1:0-4152 GCA_036515095.1 Cyclobacteriaceae bacterium
TGCTCAATAAATGGAACCAATTGCACCACTGCAAGAATGTCTTTGTTACCGATGGCGCCTGTATGACCAGTACCGGAAATCAGAGTCCCTCGATCTTATACATGGCGCTGACCGCCAGGGCAGCGGATCATGCGGTACGGGAGATGAAGCGGGGGGAATTGTGAGTAGTAAGTGGTATAGGGTATATAGGTATAAAGTATAAGGTATATAGGTATATAGGTATATAGGTATAAGGTGTATACCAAATACGGATGCATCAATCTGCCAACACATCAACGCATTCTACGATGAATAAAACAAAAGTTGCGATCCTGGGGGCCGGGTTTATTACGGAAATTCACATGGAGTCCTATCGCCGGTTTGTACCCGAAGCGGAGGTGGTGGCGGTTTATGCCAGGAACCCGAAGCGCGCGGAGGCCTTTGCCGCCCGGCACAACCTATCGAAACATTTTTCTGATCTGGATCGGGCTATTCAGGAATCGGGATGTGATGTGGTGGATATATGCCTGCCTAACTACCTGCACGCAGAAGCAACGATCAAGGCTGCGAAAGCCGGCAAGCACATCATCATTGAGAAGCCATTGGCAATAACGCTTGAAGAAGCAGATGGCATGATCAAGGCATGCCGTGTGGCGGGTGTGAAGCTGATGTATGCTGAAGAGTTGTGCTTTGCACCAAAGTATGAACGGGTCAGAAATATTGTCAGGGAAGGTGCAGTAGGTGACATGTATATGCTAAAGCAAGGGGAGAAACACTCCGGGCCTCACTCCGACTGGTTCTATGACATCAACCTCGCGGGCGGAGGAGTACTGATGGATATGGGATGCCATGCATTTGGATGGTTTAACTGGATGCTGGGCGGAGCCCGACCGAAGCATGTAATGGCCAGCATGTCGACGGTGTTGCACAAAGGCCGTACACGGGGCGAAGACAACTCGGTGGTTCTGATTGAATACGACAATGGAGTGACCGCCGTGGCGGAAAACAGTTGGGCGAAACACGGAGGTATGGACGACCGCAGTGAAGTCTATGGAACAGGCGGCGTGATTTATGCAGACCTCTTTATGGGAAATGCCGCAGTTGCCTACAGCAAGGATGGCTATGGGTACGCTATGGAGAAGGCCGATACCACAAAAGGATGGAGCTTTCCAATCTTCGAGGAAGCATTCAACCAGGGCTACCCCCACGAACTGAAGCACTTTATTGAATGCGTCCGGGAGGACAAGCAGCCGCTGGTGACAGGGGAAGCCGGCCGCGACGTGCTCGAAGTTATTTATGCCGCCTATGCATCTGCAGGACAGGGCAAGCGCATAACACTACCTTTTGCTCCGAAGGTAGTCCGGCCCGTTGACTTGTGGCTGGGAGGTAACTGATGGAAGGTGCTCAGCGCTTGAGTTTCGAGGCCGCGGCACTATCCAGAAATACATAAGCGTTTGGGTGTAACTGAATAAAACTCGCGGGGATCTCGTTAGAAATATCACCTTCCAATACCTGCTTTACTATTTCTGCTTTGGCCAAACCGCTTGCCAGCAGGATTGCCGTCCGCGCTTCCTGGAAGTGTTTCAATCCCAGAGTAATACCCCTGGTCAGGACCGTCTGCTCCTGGAAGTATTTTTGTCCTACGGACCGCGTAATTTTATCCAGATCAACGACGTGCGAATACAAATCGGGTAATACTCCGGGCTCATTGAAACCGATGTGCCCGTTCATGCCAACACCTGCCAGCATCAGGTCGATTCCGTTAAGCCGCAATATTGTTTTGTCCATTTGCCTGCATTCCTCATGCAGGTCTTCGGAAAGTCCGTTAAACAAGTGAACATTTGCTTCATCGATCTGCAACGGTTCAAATAAATTCTCACGAAGGAAGTGATAACAGCTCCCGTGAGTTTGGGAAGAAATTCCAACCCATTCGTCCAATCCCACGAAATGTACCTGCGAATAATCAATGCGATCGCGTTCAGCCAGGAGCACCAGATGCTGATACGTACGAACCGGTGTGTCGCCGGTAGCCAGGCACAACACAGCGTGGGAATCATTTCTTACTATTTGGTTGATAACGCCGGCGGTATGAACAGCCTGGGATTCCGCGTTCTTGAATTGTTGAAGTCTCATTTTGCCCCGTTCATACCATGAAAAACTCACGTTGGCAGAATGTCTGGCCGATGGAGTTTACAATGAACAAATTCCGAACTTCCTTTTGAAATGCAACGTACGAGAAGCGTTTTGTTGAATTTTTTCCCACGTTCCCTCGCAAAGCTTGATTTTCCGGAGTGTGCTGAGGTCCCTTCATCAGGGAGATTGTATCCGTTTCAGGAAACAGGCACATTGCCTTTTTATGCGGCTGCGGAACTACGGGAACAGCACCTGACGTTGTAGGTTTGTGTACGCCGATCGTAAAATGGAAGTGCCGGAAGCAGAGGGGATTACGGCGAAACGGAAAGCGTGTTGACCCAAATATAATCGCATAAATCAGGGGGATTTTGACATATTTTCCTTACCTTCGCAAACTTATGGAAATCTCATTTCTAATCAGTTGACTCCCCTCCGAACAAGCATTTTGATTTATTTGAAGTTTTCCGTGCAACGAATCGTCGGCTTACACGAGGAATTAACCTATTTATAGCATCATGGCCAGGCCAGTTACAAAAGAAATAAAACTGAAGAGCGGATTCTATATTGAAGTCCGTCAGAAAGGGGCTCTCAAGGGGATCAAAATAAGAAGGGATACGTATCAGGAAATACAACTCGCTATCAAGCAATACGAAAACGCCTATAGTGTACACTACATTGGAGAAGTCAGGAAAGGAAAAGTACAACCAAAATCGAAATAACCCCACGACTGAAAGTCATTCGGAAGATGTTCTGACCGAAGTAAGGGAGTACTGGTGGAACGAAGACTTTCTTGAACTTACTGCCCGGCGTTTAAATTTCAAGAACTGCCATAACGTTGCCGATATCGGATGCGGTACAGGCACCATGACGTTTGCCCTTTCCCGGTACTTCTCGCCTGAAACGACACTCAATGGCCTTGACGCGGATAAAAGGCATATCCGCAAGGCAATACAACGCAGCAGAAAGGAAAGCAGGGCCACGGGACAAGTGTTCAGGTTTATTGAAGGAAATGCGGCATCGATCCCCTTCCAGGATAGCGAAATGGATCTTTCTTTTTGCCAGACGCTGCTGATCCACGTGGAAGACCCCATCCTTGTGCTCAACGAAATGAAACGGATCACCTCCGATCAGGGTTGGATACTGGCCCTCGAGCCGAACAACCTGGTGACTTCCCTGATGTTTGACACGTATGCGCAAACCGATTACAGCATCCCGGAGTTGCTGAAGATCGTTGAAGTCAGGCTCCGCTGTGAAAATGGCAAAAGAAAGCTCGGGTTGGGTTATAATTCTGTTGGCGATGCTTTACCGGACCTTTTTCACCAGGTGGGACTTAAAGACATTCAGGTCTGGATTTCAGACAAGGCGCTCTCGTGCATTCCTCCGTATGACACACGCGAGAAACGAGTGAGGGTTTCACAACTTATCGAATGGCTGGAATCCGGAACCGGAGGCTTCAACTACGATCAGAACTACCGATACTTTAAAGCGGGCGGGGGCAGCAAGTCTGACTTCAATGCGTATTGGGCCAACTGGCTGATCCATAAGGAAGAGTTGCTCAAAGACCTGAAAGAGCAACGATTTATTTCTGCCGGAGGCAGCCTGATGTATATCGTTGCCGGCAAGGTGGAAAAGCCTTAATACAATCACGACCAGAAAAGCGGGATCATTTTTGCGCAACAGGAGACTTCCTGTTGTCCTGGAAACTTATTCGAATCATGTGAAGATTTAGGCTATTCGGGTTTTTTTGATTTTTTTTGATATTCCTAATAACAGAACTGCGAATAGTGACTACCCCCGACCACCTGCTGGGCTTTGACCTTGGAAGTTCTTCCGTAAAGGTTACCATACTGAATGCCGCTACGGGAAAGGCTGTAGCTTCAGCGAACTCCCCTTCCGCCGAGATGGACATTGACAGTCCGCACAAAGGCTGGGCTGAACAGAATCCTGAAATCTGGTGGCAGAATGCGATGAGCGCTACCCATCAGGCGATGAAGAAATCCGCTACGCCGCCAGCCTCCATCAAGGGCATAGGCATATCGT
>DATBVZ010000219.1:0-3500 GCA_036515095.1 Cyclobacteriaceae bacterium
GATGAGGCCATTTGCGATCAGGAACAGGCGGACTTTTCGTTCTATTCCTTCTCCCCTGAAAACGAAAGCCGCGAAAAGAGTGGATAGACTCATGAAGCTGTATCCGAGAATATCTACGGAGTAAAGGAACGAATCGAATGGAATGAAGAGCAGGAATCGGATACTGTCTACATCTCCTTGTAAAAGATGAGGGACAACAAGAGTAAGTTGTACGAAATAGTTGATACTGATCAGGGCCGTGTAGATCGTTGCAAATACAAGGGCAGCATGACTCCAGATCCTTCTGTCTTCGGCGGCATAGTAGTGGATGCTGACGATAAGTACCACAAATGATATTCCAAGAAATAATGAAGGAGTGAGAAGCACCACAAGACCAAAAGCGGTACTGGAACTTTCCGGACCACCCCCGGAGCCCAGGAGATCAAACCATTCGGCAAGCTGTCCAACTATGTAGATAATGCTTAGTACCGATGCCGAAACTGCCGACCATTTACCAAAATTGCTGACAGTAGGTGGAATCCTGGTTTTCATAGATTACTCCGCTGAATTATGACAAAATTTATTGTCATAAATCTCTCACCTTGCTAAGCAGAAAGAAATGATTAATGATACCCCGCCAGGTTGACAAATGTCAGTTGACAAGGAAAAGCATGCCCGTGGTTGCCAGTCGGCCACTCATGGGCAGCCGGAGGGAGTACAAGTGAAACACCTGCAAGAGGTACCACAGGGAATCGCATCGAAGCCTGGCATACAATATGAAAATTCAGCCAGCGACCCAATCCTTGATCCGCACTATCCGGAAAACAAATTCCCTTTCAATACAAGTCCGGAAATTTGCCTGGCAATAAATATATCGTAATATTGCGTTATTACACTACAATGGGAATCACCAAGTCGGCCTTATTCAAAAAACGCCAAAACCGGGTGGCCACCCTGGCCAAAGCGTTTGACCATCCTGCACGGGTGGCCATACTGGAGTACCTGTTGAGTCATGAAACCTGTATCTGCAATGACCTGGTTAATGAATTCCCGCTTTCACAGTCCACCATCACCCAACACCTGAAGGAGCTGAAGCGTATAGGCATCATTAAGGGCGAGGTGGAAGGGCCTAAAGTGAATTACTGCATTGATGAGCGGGTGTGGGAGGAGGCGAAAGACATATTTATCAATATGTTCACCAAATACGTAAAGAGGAACGATTGCTGCTGAATTTTTTACCACATAAATCGTAAGATTACAATATACCAATTATGAGAATCGCTCTGTTTAGCGACATCCACGCCAACCTGCCTTCACTGGAAGCCTGCCTGGCTGACATAGACAGCCGTGGACCCGATGCCGTATACTGCCTCGGCGACCTGGTGGGCTACAACATCTGGGCCAATGAGGTGATCAATGAGATCCGCAGACGAAGCATCCCCACCCTGGCCGGCAACTACGATTTTGGCATTGGCCGTGCCAGTGATGACTGCGGATGCGCCTATAAAACCGATCAAGAAAAGGCGAACGGGGCGCAATCCATTGCCTACACCAATCAGGTTGTGAAAGCGGACGAACGCGGGTATCTCCGCACCCTGCCTTCTCACATTCGCCTGGAATATCAACTGAACGAGGAGAAGTTTGATTTCTTAATGGTGCATGGGAGTCCCCGCAAAATCAACGAGTACCTGTTTGTTGACCGGGATGACAAGAGTATGCTCCGCATTATGGAGCAAACCGATGCGCACCTTATGTTCTTTGGCCACACGCATAAGCCCTATCACAAAATCCTGAAGGATGAAAATGGCAACTATCGTCATGCGATAAATATCGGTTCAGCAGGCAAACCCAAGGATGGCGACCCCCGTGGTGGCTATGTGATGCTCTCGCTCGATGAGAATTTCGCGCTGGGCAGGCCTGACTCGTTCAACGTCGAATTTATCCGCTTTGAGTACGATGTGGATAAAGCTGCCAGGGCAGTGGAAGACAGCCCGCTGCCCAACGAGTATGCCGATATGCTTAGAAAAGCGTATTAACGTTTGAAAATCACCCGGATCATTGCCTTTCTATGAGTCAATCGAAACTTGGATTTTTAGACCGCTACCTTACACTTTGGATATTTCTTGCCATGCTGGTGGGCATTGCCCTCGGTAACTTTTTTCCGGCTGAACAATTTATGAATCACTTTCAGATTGGAACTACGAATCTCTTGATTGCAGCAGGGCTTATTATCATGATGTATCCTCCGCTGGCAAAGGTGCGGTATGAACACCTGGGTAAAGTATTCAGGAATGTAAAGGTGATTTCACTGTCGTTACTGCTGAACTGGATCATCGGCCCTGTATTGATGTTTTTGCTGGCGATTGTTTTTCTCCGGGATAAGCCCGACTACATGATCGGACTGATATTGATCGGCCTTGCCCGTTGCATCGCAATGGTTCTGGTTTGGAACGACCTGGCGAAAGGCGATAAGGAATATGCGGCCGGATTGGTTGCGTTAAACAGCATTTTCCAGGTACTGTTTTACAGTGTATTTGCCTGGCTTTTTATCACCGTTTTGCCACCTTATTTCGGCATTGAAGGCGCTGCGGTGGATGTAAGTATGGGTGATGTAGCGGAGAGTGTTTTCCTGTATCTCGGGGTGCCGTTCATTGCCGGATTTCTGACCCGGTATTTCTTTACGAAAGCAAAAGGGGAAGAATGGTACGTGAAGAACGTAGTGCCAAGGATCAGTCCGCTTACTTTAGTGGCTTTATTATTTACGATCGTGATCATGTTCAGCTTCAAGGGCAAGATGATTGTGGATATACCTTTCGATATTATCCGTATTGGCATCCCCCTGATTATTTACTTCGTCATAATCTTTGTGCTGAGCTTCATTCTGTTGAAGCGGTTTGGAGCTAACTACGAAGAGAATACGTCCGTATCCTTTACAGCTACCGGGAATAATTTTGAACTGGCCATTGCCGTAGCAGTTGGCGTTTATGGAATCAATTCAGGACAGGCGTTTGCCGGGGTTATCGGCCCACTCATTGAAGTGCCTGCCCTGATCCTGTTGGTCAACCTCGCATTCTGGTTCAGGAAGAGACTCTATACAACTGTTTAAATGAAAACCAAGCAAAGTGAGGCACTAACTGCTCCAAATCGTGTAGGCCCCCGGCTGCTGATTTCGTTAGGGGGTGTGAGCCGTTGTGATCGATGCCACAGCTATGAGTATAGATCAAACTGGTTGGCAAGACGTGATGGTGTGACTTCGTTGTACACATTGGCGTTCGGGCTTACACCCCCCTGATGTGTGGGTGAAGGGTGGGGGTGTGAGGGATCGCCTATGATTCTCTGAGAGACATCAAAGACGCGTACCGCATGATGACGGCATCAGAAAATCACCCAACGCGCTATGACAATGCTAAGGCCCGGGAATACGTATAAGGAAACAGGCCATGCAGTGCATGTTTTTGGGGGGCATGGTAAGAGGATAGAGTCTCTAACCTAAGCACGTAAACAACCTAAACACCTATTCC
>DATBVZ010000220.1:0-5011 GCA_036515095.1 Cyclobacteriaceae bacterium
CGAGAATTGACAATTTTGCCGGGGGGGGCTCGCGAAGCAGCGCAAAGGTGTAGCCCGCCCTGATCTGTTCCCGTGCCGATTCACCGGATTCCATCATTCGGCGTGCAAGATTTTCTGCCGCCTCCACAAAAACGGGATCATTGAGGGTAACCAATGCCTGAAGCGGTGTATTCGTCGGGACCCTGCGCACCTGGCACACCTCGCGACTGGATGCATCGAACATCAGCGCCGAAGGATACGGACTGGTTCGTTTGATGAATGTGTACACCGCCCTTCGATAGCGGTCCTCACCCTCACTCAGTACCCACTTTTCACTGTTGTAAACACTTTGCCAAACCTTGTCCGGCTGGTAGGGCATTACACCGGGACCGTACATCTTGTCGCTCAACAAACCGCTGACAGCCAGCGCCTGGTCACGAACCTGTTCTGCGCTGAGTCTGATCCGCGGTCCGCGGGCGAGTAGCCTGTTCTTCGGATCGACTGCAAGGAGGCTGGGCGCCACCCGCGAATCCTGCCGGTATGTGGCGGACATGACCATTTCTTTCAGCATCCGCTTCATGCTCCATTTGTAGTCGTGCATGAACCGGAGGGCCATCCAATCCAGCAACGGTTTGTTTACGGGCAAATCGCCTTCAGTTCCGAAGTCTTCCAGCGATTCAACAATTCCGGAGCCAAATAACTGTTCCCAATAGCGGTTTACCATTGTCCGGGCCGTCAACGGGTTGTCTTCGCGCATCAACCACCTCGCAAATCCCAGCCGGTTTGGCGGCAGGTCATCCGGCATATCATTCAACGAGGCAGGCACCGCGGGTTGCACTTCGTCACCATGAACCAGCCAGTTGCCCCGTTCGAAGACCCACGTCTTACGCCACTGATCTTTCCCGTTCTCGATCATCACCGGCGATTCATCAACATCGGCATTGATCAGGGCCATGAATCGCTCATTTATTTCCCTGTTTTCTCCACCGGGAAGATCACCCCGAAAAGCCAGCCACTCAACCAGGCACACCGCTTGATCTTTTGGCAGCGATGGATTTCTGAAAACAAAATACAGGTCGGTCTTTCCGGAAGCAGGTCTTAGCGGGATGTCGATCCAGGTCTTTCTCCCCCCTGTATTCGGAATCCGTAACGAAGCGATCACTTCACCTTCAACCCCATTTTTCCGGACCTCCATGGTTCCTCCGTTGCTGCCACAGCGCACGTTCAGTAGAAGGTGTGTCTTCCCTTCCAGGTCTATTTCCTTTAGCCTGCAGCTTCCGTCGTGACGAATCCCCATCCACTTGGTGTCTACCAGCGCGCCGTTCACGTAGGTGTCGGCGTCGTGTGCGTGGTGTTTTGGCTCAAGCGTCTTCAGAAATCCCTGTAATTCCTGCTCCTTTTCCTTCCCCGCATGCTGTCGCACCCAGGTAAGCAGGCTCTCGACTTTTTGCTGATCTTCCGGTGAATAAAAGCGCAGATTTGGCTGTTCGCCCGGCGTATCCTCATCCCTGGTGTTGTTGAAGAAAGCCATAACCTTATAATAGTCTTCGTGTCTGAAGGGATCATACGGATGGCTGTGGCATTGCACGCAGCCGAGCGTGGTGCTCTGCCATACCTGCATCGTCGTGTTTACGCGGTCTATCACGGAAGCCACGCGAAACTCTTCATCCACCGTTCCGCCTTCGTCGTTGTTCATCGTGTTGCGATGAAAGCCCGTCGCTATGAGTTGGTTGTCCGTGGGTTCAGGCATCAGGTCGCCGGCCAGTTGCTCGAGCGTAAACTGATCGAACGGCATGTCATCATTAAAGGCACGAATCACCCAGTCACGGTAGCGCCAAACGGTGCGCGACACATCTTTCTCATAACCGTTGGTATCGGCATACCGGGCCATATCCAGCCACCACGACGCCCATTTTTCTCCGTAGCGGGGTGATTTGAGCAATTCGTCCACCACCCTTTCATAGGCATCAGGACTGGTGTCGTCGGTGAAGGCCCGCACCTGCTCAAGCGATGGGGGAACGCCGATGAGGTCGAGGTATACCCGCCGGATCAGTGTTACCCTGTCGGCTTCGCGCGATGGCTGAAGTTCGTTCTCTTCCAGTTTAGCGAGCACAAAATTGTCGATGGGACTTTCCGGCCACGACGGATCCGCATCCGGTTCCGGAACAGGCACCTCCTGAGGTGGCACATAAGCCCAGTGATCGCTCCATTCAGCACCCTGTTTGATCCATTCCTTCAGCAGATCGACATCCTTTTTTGCAAGCGGCTCCTCCTTGTAGGGCATTCGCTCTTCGGGGTCGTGGAGCCCCAGACGACGGATCATTTCGCTCTTTTCGGGGTGTCCCGGAACGATGGCCAGCTTTCCCGATTCCAGTGTATCCAGCGCATCCTGACGGAACAGCAAGCTGAAGCCGCCGTTGCGTTTTACGCCTCCGTGGCAGACGATGCAATTTGTGTTGAGAATCGGCTTGACCTGCGCGTTGAAGTCTACTTTTGGCTCCCGGCACGCGCTGCATGCCAGCACCCCGATAAAAAACAGAACAGATGGTAGCCTTCGTGTCGGTTTCATGTGCAAATTTTCTCCCGCCCCGGATCGTTCAGCGCTGAAAATAGTCCAGGAAATTTGACGATTTCCGTAACGAAATGCAAGAAACAGAATTCCGGGACTACGCCCGTGTCCGGACGATTTTGTCCGCAATCGAATTACGAAATCCCACCGCAACCATCATTTTGGCGTGTATTTACAGGGAAGGGAGCGTGGCATTCTTTTCGTAGGCATTGCGCAAACCCCCAGCAGGATCATGATCAGCAACTACCTTACCATCGCCTACCGGAACCTGTTCCGGAACAAGGTATTCTCCGCCATAAATATACTGGGTCTTGCAGTCGGCCTGACCTGCGGTATCCTCATACTGCTGTGGGTGCAGGACGAATTATCGTGGGACCGGTTTCACAAGAACATAGACCGGATTTATCGTGTCTACATGAACAGACCCGGTGATAACGGAACATTCACGCAAACGGTAGTTCCGCTTGCGCTTTGGGACGAACTGAGCAACACACCGGGCGTCCGGTATGTTACACCCACTAATACAGGCGCGGAAGTTACCCTGGCGTACGAAGACCTTCGGCTCAGCAAGTCCTTTTACTATGCCGGTCCGGATTTCCTGAAGATGTACGACTTCCCCCTTATCGAAGGGTCCCCTGAGGGTCAGCTCGACGACGCGTCTTCCATAGTTCTCACACGGTCAACCGCCGAAGCATTGTTCGGCCGCCAAAGCGCGCTGGGAAGAGTAATCAGAATGGACAACCGGGCGGATCTAACCGTGTCCGGAGTCATTCAGGATCCGCCCGGTAACTCCACCCTGCAATTTCAATGTATCATACCCTTCAAGGTTATCATCAGTCTGGAACCGCGGTACAAGGAGGCGGTGACGAGCTGGGGCAACAGCTCATTCTTTATGTACGTCGCACTGGAAGACAATGCCGACGTTTCCGCTCTCGAGGCTCGGATAAAGGACACCATCAGGAAACACGATTCCGAATCAAAGGCAGAACTCATGCTGTTTCCGTTGAAACGCTCACGACTGTATTCAGAATTTGAGAATGGTAAAAGCGTGGGCGGCGCGATCGCTTACGTACGCATATTTACGATCATTGCTGTGCTGATACTGGCGCTGGCGTGCATCAACTTCACCAATCTGGCTACTGCCAGATCGGAGAAGCGGGCAAAAGAAGTTGGCATTAGGAAGACCGTGGGCTCCACAAGGAAGCAACTTGTATTTCAGTTCCTTAGCGAGACCCTGATGATCACCTTCATTTCATTTGGAATCACGATCGTCATGGTGGAGGGGCTCCTGCCCTTTTACAACAGGCTGATTGGTAAATCACTGGCGGTTGACTACAGCTCTCCTATGATCTGGGGAATCGCTGTTGCATTCATCCTGATCACGGGGATTGCTTCAGGAAGCTATCCCGCTTTTTTTCTTTCCTCCTTCAAACCCGTTGCTGTATTAAAAGGCCGGCTGACCCTGGGCATGCGCGGAAACCTGCACCGCAAGATCATGGTTACATCACAATTCTTCTTCTCCATTGGTCTTGTGATCAGTACCATCGTGATCTACAGTCAGCTTCAGCACGTGAAGAATCGTGAGGCTGGTTACGACAAGAACAACCTGCTGATGGTTCCCACTACGGGCGATATTCAGAAGAATTATGATGCCATCAAGCGGGACCTGCTGGACAGGTCGCTGGCCACTTCCGTTAGTGTTTCATCCAGTCCCATTACCAGCATTCAGTCCTGGAGCATGCCCGAATGGCAGGGGCAGCGGGAGGACCAGAAGGGATATTTCGGCATTGTCAGCATCGGGCACGATTATACCCGGACGCTGGGGGCTGAAATGGTACTGGGAAGAGACTTTAGCGAAGCTTTTAACGACAGCGCGACGGTTTTACTCAACGAGGCTGCCGTCCGCTTCATGGAATTGGAGGAACCTGTTGGTGCAACTATCCACCTGTATGATGTTGACTATACGGTTGCGGGTGTTATCAAGGATGTTTTGATGGACTCACCTTACGAACCGGCCCATCGCACCTTGTTTCTTTACATTCCGGGCTGGACGAGTGATGTCCTGATCCGGCTTCCGCAAACCGGCAACATCCGCGACGTGATCGGCAGCATCGGCGAGGTCTTCAAAGAACACAATCCCGCATTCCCGTTCACGTACTCCTTTGCTGACCAGGAATTCAACAAGAAGTTTGCCACGGAAGAGCTGATCGGCAACCTTGCAAACGCATTCGCCATACTTGCCATCTTCATTTCCTGCCTGGGATTATTCGGCTTGTCGGCCTTTGCTGCAGAGCAAAGAACCAAAGAAGTGGGAATACGCAAAGTGATGGGAGCATCCGCGACAAGCATCCTGGCACTGTTTTCAAAAGATTTCAGCAAACTCGTCATGGTTGCATTCCTGATTGCGGCGCCCGTCGCCTGGTGGCTAATGAGCCAGTGGCTGCAGGGCTATTCGTACCGAGT
>DATBVZ010000221.1:0-5252 GCA_036515095.1 Cyclobacteriaceae bacterium
CCTGGTCGGTAGACCCGGAAATATTTACTATCCCCAAGATTGACTGGCCCATCCGATGGTACGGCCTCATGTGGGCCATCGGACTCATCATCAGCCAGCAGGTTATGTATCATATTTTCAAGGCCGAAGAAAAGCCGGCCAAACATGTGGACACCCTGACCCTCTATATCATTCTGGCGACATTCATCGGAGCCCGCTTCGGCCATTTTCTTTTCTATGATCCGTCCGTCTTTATTACAGACCCGTTGCAAATCATTCTGCCTCCTTATGCCGGTCTGGCCAGTCATGGCGCTGCAATTGGTATCCTCACCGGGCTTTACCTGTTTTGCCGAAAACTAAAGTACAACTACTTCTGGATGGTTGACCGCCTGGTGATCGTCGTCTGCATAACCGGGGCCTTCATCCGGCTGGGAAATCTGATGAACTCAGAGATGATCGGAATACCCACTGACGTTCCGTGGGCTTTTGTTTTTGCTCATGTGGATAACGTGCCCAGGCATCCTGCCCAGTTGTACGAGGCTATCTATTGCTTCCTGTTGTTCGGACTGCTCTACTACATCTGGAAATTCAAGCGCAGCCAGGTGAGTAATGGATTTATTTTTGGCGTTTTCCTGGTTGTGCTTTGGTCACTGCGCTTCATTGATGAATTCTTCAAGGAAGTTCAGGAGCCGTTTGAAGAAGGCATGGTATTGAATATGGGTCAGATCCTCAGCATTCCTTTTGTTATCGCTGGTCTGATCATTCTTTTGAAGACACGGCGCAGAAAAACCCCTGAGACAAGCGCCTCAGTAAAGACATAACGTCGGCCAGAGGCCGGGTGATAGCCGTCACTCGTCAGAGTCGAGCGACTGCTTTCAGCGCAAAGCGCTGAGGGTGCCCCATATGGTTTAACTCATGAGGACCCCATGGCACAAAAAAAGAAGCTGCTCCTTTGGAACAGCCTCCTTACCTGCTACTAGTAATTTTATTTTCAGTCAGCCTGAATCTGTCTGTTCTTTCTGATCATTTCGATCAAGCTGGCCGGTAATTTGATTTTCTTAGCCTGAATTTCCCTGATACCTGATTTATCGATGCCCCCAAAGCTGCCCGTTATCGTCCGCATCCGGCTCCCTGTATCCGGTTCAGTAATGTCAGTCAGATCGGTGTAATTCGTTCCTGCTTTTGTAATAGTCTGTACCACAATCGGAGTCGGGGCATCTACTTCGTCGTATCTGTTTATGTTGTCGAGTTGATAGGTACCTTCAAATGAAAGCGTCTCCTCACTACTATTCACTGTCCCCCCGAAATTGACGAAATCAACTACAAAATTCAATGGTTCAATCGTCCCCTCATAATAGACATAACTAAATCCGTAGTTTGCATCAGGGTTATTCGCCACAAGGAGAATAGCCTCCGATCCGGTGCCCGGGCTATTACCTCCGCCAACGAGGCTTGGATTAACCAATTGCAGTCCATTGTCCGGGTTATCCGTAGGATTGTCGAACCACACCAAAAGATCCATATCCACATCGGTATTTTCGTTGTCGATGTCCCAATCTAAAAAGACCAGCATGTCGTCTTCATACACAAACAGGGTGAACAGTGTGTTTTCAGCAACGAGTTCGGCCGGGCCGGAAATCACACCAGTTATAGTCAATATTATAGTCTCATAACTCAGCATATTGTCCGAATCAAATTCGAATTCCCCGTCTTCAAACAATGTTATTTCAATCGTCGCTTCTGTTGCTCCCGGTGCAATGGTGATAGTCCCTCCCTCCGGCGATATCTCATAGTCACCACCGGTCGCAGCCTTAAATTCCGTAGCCGTACCGCCAAGCGTATAGGAGAGTACCACGGTCTCCGAAACAGCCCGGTCAATATTGATTTTCACCTCCACCGTGCCGTCATTTTCAAGCACCTCAAGCTCCGCCACAGCAAAAGACATCTTCGACTTCGGTTTCTCATCGTCCTTACAGGACGCAATAACCATCAACCCCATCACAACGATCATCGATGGTATCCAGCTTAGTTTTACTACAGGGCTCATAAATCAGATTTTCAATAAAGTTCGGGTTATTAAATTAATCATTCGGATTGACTATTTTCATCGCTGAACGGAATAATTGTTAAAACATGAGAATTTTGTGCGTATTTTTCATTTTTTCATTAGCTGCATGCCAGTCTCAACTGCTGGAAAAGTCCGTCATGACCCCTGACCCTCACTCCTACGCGAACTCCGAAAGCGTTGTCGTAAAGCATCTCTCCTGGACGGCCGCAGTTGATTTTGAAAAGCAACGAATCACATCAAAAGCGACCTGGACCATCGAAAAAAAAGACGAGCGCGCGGCCGAAATTATGCTGGATGCCAGGTCACTCCGGATCAACCGGGTGACCCTTGACGATGATCAATCCACCGAATTTTCTCTCGGAGCGGATGACCCGATACGGGGACAGGCGCTGCGCGTACAACTAACCCCAAAGGCTAGGCGCATCAACATATATTATGAAACGAATCCGGGGTCCGAAGCGCTCCAGTGGCTCTCTCCCAGGCAGACCGCCGGAAAAAAGCATCCGTTTCTTTTCACTCAATCGCAGGCCATACTCGCCCGAAGCTGGATACCGTGCCAGGATTCCCCGGGCATCCGCTTTACGTATGATGCTACAGTCTCCGTACCTGCCGGACTGACTGCCTTGATGAGCGCATCCAATCCGCAGCAAAAAAATGATTCGGGCCTGTATTCTTTTGAAATGAAGGAACCCATCCCATCCTACCTGCTGGCGCTCACGGTTGGCGATATCTCGTTTAAACCCGTGAGCGAACGCTGCGGGGTCTACGCGGAGCCGGTCACGCTGGAAGCCGCAGCATGGGAATTTGCTGATCTCGAAAAAATGATACGAAGCGCGGAAGAGCTATACGGCGAATACCGCTGGGATCGGTATGATGTGATCGTATTGCCGCCCAGCTTTCCGTTTGGGGGAATGGAAAATCCACGGCTGACGTTTGTTACACCTACCTTGCTTGCCGGCGACCGGTCGCTCACCTCCGTGATCGCTCATGAGTTGGCGCATAGCTGGTCAGGCAACCTTGTTACCAACAAGACTTGGAACGACTTCTGGCTGAACGAGGGATTCACGGTATACTTTGAAATGCGGATCATGGAAAAACTGTACGGTACGGACTATGCTGAAATGCTGGCATCGCTGAACCTGCACGATCTCAAGAAGGATATGGCCGATATAGAGGCCGGTGCTCATCCGGAAGATACGCGACTCAAACTTGATCTCAGCGGCAGGAACCCTGACGAGGCTGCTACCGATGTGGCCTATAACAAGGGCTACTTTTTTCTCCGGTCCATTGAAGAAAAATTCGGACGGGAAAAATTTGATGCCTTCCTGAGAGACTACTTCAAACAGAACGCCTTCTCTGTGATGGACACAGAAAGTTTTATCGGTCTGCTCAACAGTTATTACAAGAATGAGTTCAACGTGACAATTGAAGACTCCCTAACCACAAAATGGATTTACGCTGAAGGCTTGCCCGCCGGCTTCCTGCCGCCTCAGTCGGACCGGTTTTCAAAGGTCGAAGAAGCGGTCCGGCTATGGCAGCATGACGATGACGTTAAATCCTTGGCTGAAAAGTGGAGCACACAGGAGTGGCTGCATTTTCTCCACAGTCTTCCTGACTCGCTTTCCAGTAGTGAGATGAAGCAATTGGATAATTTGGGCAATTTCACGGCTACCGGGAACGCAGAGATCTTCGACGCCTGGGGTGTGATCGCCGTGCGAAACAATTACGAACCGGCTTTTGCTTCCATCCGCGAATTCCTGATCCATACGGGCCGCAGAAAGTTCCTTACCCCTATATATACGGAAATGATAAAGACGGAACAAGGAAAAGCATTCGCCCGTTCAGTCTATGAAGATGCAAGACCCAACTACCACTTTGTCGCCACCAGTACGATGGATAAGCTGCTGTCGTTTGATCCTGCCACACCTTAGTGGTTGTTCTAAAAAGCCCTGAAAGGGCGCCCAGACACCAGCGCAGGGTGCAGCCCTGTGTCTAGATGCCCAAACGGTCCAAGCCCTGAAAGGGCGCCAGAGTTTCTGGGCGGTGAATCTGAATACCAGGTGATCCCGCATCGGCGCGTAGGGCATGGTGCAGTTTCGTATCGCACCCTTTCAGGGCTTTATGAGGTGGAGCTCTTCATAACATCGGGCTTCACCCGATGCTGACATCGAGTCGCCCCTTCAGGGCTAACGCTGCTCAAAGAAGCATTCTCATGCAATCTAAATTCTTATTCCATCTAAAAATGCCCTATTGGAAAAGCCCCTTGATTTGTGTTGAATCGTAGTGTCTATCATGATGATCACGCCGTTTCAACTATCAATACCATTTACTATTCCGGAATTTCTAGGTGCGTTTGAAGCACGGCATTCATCCTTGACGTGACACTAAAGCGACGCCGGCAACGTATGCTGTCTGCCTTCATTTTGTTTCTTTAACCAATCCAGTAAGGGAGAAAAGTAGTCCAGCAGTGGTTTCGCGCTCACTTCAGTACCCAGGTTCTGCTGCAGGTGTTCACGCCAGTCTATCGTGGCGCCGGTTTCCATCATCTGTTTAAGAAATGCGCCAACTTCCTTGCTGCCCCAATAATTGGTAGCATGCACGTCCTGTTTCAGGATATTCCGGGCAATATGATCATGAAACTGGAACAACAGGATCTCAGCCATGGCATAGTCGTAATACTGGGCCGGATCATCGATGATATGGGTCTTCGTACAGGCATCGCAGAACTCCTCGCCGCGTTCCGCAGGAGGTACAATACCCTGGTATTTCTTCACCAAACTCCACCATGTTTCGTTGAACTTATCCGGCGGAATATTTCCCGCGTACAACTGATGTTCGAATTGCGTCATTACGCCGGCGGCCCAGGGGATCAGGACGATGTGGTTCAGTGCATCGGAAAGCATCTTGAGCGTGTCGTTGGTCGCCAAATTTTCCGGTATTAGTCCCTGCGACTGGAGGAGTGGCTTCTGCAGTGACGCCAATCCAATCTGGCTTCCGATCGCCTCGTGATAAGCGCGATTTGCACCGCCGCGAAGCGTATTGGGAACTTCGGGGCGTGAATACGACATAAAGTAATAAATGTGACCCAGTTCATGAAGCGTTGTTTCCCACCACTCCGTATTGGGTTCCACACTCATGAGTGAGCGTACATCCTCGTTCAGGTCCATGTGCCACGCGGAAGCGTGATTATTCTTTTTATAAGTTG
>DATBVZ010000222.1:0-3504 GCA_036515095.1 Cyclobacteriaceae bacterium
TTCAGCCATGTATTCTTATCCCCGATTTAATCCATCGGCTTCCCTATAACAGTATGCAACCGGCGTAATTTTTCTGCAAATAGTTGAAATGCCCTGGAGGGGTGGTTACTTTTGCACGGCATCATAATACTGAGTCACAGACTTTATATGGAGGATTTTCTGGACAGAACCTATTTCAACAACACCGTCAGGGACTACCTGATTGCCCTGGGGATTCTACTGGTGGCGCTATTGGTGATCCGGATCGTTCGCGGCGTTTTGATCAGCCGGCTGAGAAAGTGGGCGGCCACAACCGATAATACCCTTGACGACCTTGTTGTAAATACGGTAAGCCGGTTTGGCTTGCCTGTGTTGAATTTTTTGGCTTTATACTTGGCCATCAATTCCCTTAATTTATCTGCCGGGATTTACCGGGTTCTTGAGGTAGCCACGGCATCTGTAATTGCCTTCTTCCTGATCAGGCTTGTGGCAACCACGATCCGTTATTTGCTTGAAAGTTATGTACGCAGGCAGGAAAACGGGGCCGAGAAAGTAAACCAGGTTCAGGGTATAATTCTGATCATCTCGGTCGTCGTCTGGGGCATCGGCCTTATCTTCCTTTTCAGCAACCTGGGTTACGACGTTACCGCTATCATTGCCGGTTTGGGTGTGGGCGGTATTGCGGTGGCTTTGGCGGCGCAAAATATCCTGGGCGACCTCTTCAACTACTTTGTAATCTTTTTTGACAAGCCCTTCGAAGTTGGCGACTTTATCATTGTTGATGAAAAGATGGGTACTGTTGAGCATATTGGAATAAAGACCACCAGAGTGAAGAGCCTTACCGGTGAGCAACTTGTTTTTTCAAACAGTGACCTCACAAACTCCCGCATTCACAACTATAAGCGAATGAGTCGTCGAAGGATTGTTTTTGCGCTGGGTGTAATTTATCAGACCAAGCCAGAACAAGTCAGGGAGATCCCGGATATCATTCGCGAAATCATCGGAAAGTGCAACAGCGCCAGCCTGGACCGTGTTCATCTCAAGTCTTTTGATGAATCGTCCATCACTTACGAAACAGTTTATTACGTAGAGAGTCCCGAGTACAACGTCTATATGGATATTCAGCAATCGATCAACCTGACCATCTTTGAGGAATTCAATAAGCGGGGAATTGAGTTTGCCTATCCTACGCGCACTTTATTCCTCAACCGGGAGCCGGCAGAAGAGCCCGAGGAAAATAGCAAGCAGGGTCCGGCCGGCAAAGCCTAACTACCCAACATTACCCTTTCTTCTCCAGGACAAGGATGACTTTATTAAAGTCGGCCGCAGCATTAATAACCTTACGAAAGTCCTCATAGCGCGCAACAGGTGCAACTATCTCTTTGTAATATTCCCGGATAGTTACAACCATCACATTTTTGTCCATCACATAGTCGGAAACAAAAAGAAATGGCTCCTTATCTCCGTCCTGGTATACAACACTGATCTTCACGTCATCCGGGTTCCGGACGCGGTAGCCATCCGGAATACGGATGCGTATTTCACGGTCATATCCCCGGTTAAAATCATTTTCCACATCGGTCATTCGCTCATCGTCGCGATACATCTCAACCTGCGGGCCTATTAGCTCGCCGGCTTTAAACAGGATCCGGGGTCCGGCCGACTCGATAAAATGGCGGGTTGAAAAGTCAACATCCATAACAAAATTTACGGTCGCTCCTGTATTGACGGATTTCGCATCCCACCGGGAAACAACCGGATCCGGCGCCGTTTGCTTCACCAGTTCTTCGATGAGCTTTCCCCGGTCTGAATTATTGACCATAGCATAGTATGGAGCAACGAAGGTGGCATTGCATCCACCGAACACCCGTTCCATTTCAATCTTGTTCTCTGTGAGCTGTTCATTAAACGACACGGAAATAGTCAGGTTATCCGTGTTCAGCCGGTAATCGGTGGCCGGAACATCTTTGACACTGCCCAAGGCTGACTTTACTTCACCAAAAGAATAAGGCTCTATGAATAGTCCTTTTTGCGCCGTTAGGTCCGGAGGAATCAGCGGATACCTGAATTCAAATGTGTATGGCGCAAGGAAGCCCCCGGTAGAAGGAAAACTCAGTACGTACTCATCCAGGTAGGCCCAGGAATCGAATGCCTCATCGAACTTCACCCGCTCCCGGCTGCATGTGATGACGGGATGGCATGCAATGCCCAGCCGGTCAAAAACAGAATAGAAAAGCCGCGTAATCCCCTCCTTTGATGCCCGCTTGAATTTGATTATCGATTCAATGTCATCCAACGACTCATCAAGACTATTGGGATGCACCTGGATCGTGGTCTTAACTTTTTCTTCTATATTCCTGATGCGTGCTTCGGGTTTGTCGGACGGTTTGTCGCCGAGCGTCTTTACGTATTTATCCAGCGCCTTTGCATCATCCTTGTCCATTGTTGTCAATATCCCATGGAAGGTCTTGGCGGCTTCCTCCCAGGTGAACAGGCGCACATTTGATTTTGCCGTGTTGTAGGCCAACTTGAATTCTATGCGTTGACGGTTCGAGTCGAACGATGAAAAATTTTCCCGCCTGAGGAAAGGGATGTCATTCATTTCACCTACGTAAACATTGGCTTCCTCTGTAGATCCCTCTTCCTTGATTCCGGTAAAGCCATTATAAGACTGAAAATCAAATTTCAGGTGTTTCGGACAGGTTAGCCTGAATGTGCTCTTTCTCACAGGCATTTCAAATTGCGTAAACACCCGGTCGTACAAGCCGGCCTGTTTTTTTAAAACATAGAAGTATTCAATCTCACTACCCAATTCAACACCTTCGATCGCAAAGATCCTGAAGCCCTGGCCCGTTTCATCGTCTTTCAGCTCCTTCAGGTTCGTCACATCGAAATTGACCACCTTGCCTGATTTATTTATCGATCGCGCCTTGAGGTCAACCAGATCAATTACTCCGTTCATTGCTATAGTGATCCGGTTATTCCGCTGAATAGCCTCATTGTTATTGACCCGCACGATCCTGTGGAAGGTTGCATACAGCAGAAACTGGTTATCCTCAAATACGTAATCGTACTGCGCATGTTGTTTCAGAACATATTCTCCGAACAATTCCTCTCTTTCAGATAAGTGATACCGCGCCCGGTCAGCATCCCATTCGTAAACGGAGGAGGCGTAAGTTCCGGAGGACACAAACGCCAGGGCGATTACCATCAAAATTCCAAGTTGCATTGTATTATATTTTCTTCAGAATAATAGACTCTTTATACGCTTCACTCAATTGTGTGACGGATTCATTCCATTCCTGAAACTGCGACGGTAACATCAACAGGAAATCGACATAAAAGGTCTTTCTCATAGTAACGTGCTTGCCGTCGGATTCGTAATCCACGTTGATGCCAAGGGTCCTGCCCTGGTGGCCGACGTCCGGCGGCAGGTAATCCACCGCATAGCCTTCCGGGATTTCAAGTACAACAATTTCCTCTTTGACGTACTTGTAGTCGTTCTCAAGCGGCGTCTGCCTCATC
>DATBVZ010000223.1:0-2721 GCA_036515095.1 Cyclobacteriaceae bacterium
TATTTTCCAGCATGCTTGTGAGCGTGCTGTTCTTTATGGCTTCGCTCAGCTGGTTTGCATGTCTTCCTGCCTGGGAAATTAAAGCATCAGTTTGTGCGCTGATACTGAAGTAGGAAAACACGCCAATAATAACAATTGTGATGACGCCAACTGCAACGATGAGTTTTAAACCTATCTTGGTTACCATGTCATTTGAATCCATCGGGTAATCCTGAAATCAGAAGGTTTAAACCGGCTTTGCGCGCTCAGCTTCAGCTGCGAAAACAGCTTTGAGCCGAAACCATATGGCGATTTCAAAATGGTGCCTGGGTCAGACCGGTCGTTCAGACGGCGCGCATATGGGCTGGTCGGCGGCTTCAGCAACCCCCGGCTTTCAGCCGGTGGTGGTTGAGGTTTTCTTTGCGGAAACCGGGTTTTTCTTTCCAGGAATCGAGAGATATCTCACTAACAGTATGAACAAGGCGAGAAAGGACAATAATAAAAGATATTCCAAGCCCTTGGTCTCGAATATGTTTACATATGTGTAGAATTCCATTGTAAATCCTTTCTTATGTTTTACTGAAAACCGGCATGCGCGTAATTATCCATCTTAAGACCCATATTTCTACGGAAATTACCATGAGCGTTACTACAATTTCTTGCCAGGACGGATAGTAGTGATCTGCCGCATACCAGCGAAAAGCGATCACGGACACATTCAATCTGTTAAGGATAATGCCGAGCATGGCGATTACGGATGCGACTTTGATTATTCCAAGCTTTCTATTTCTCACCGCATACGCATACATACAACACGGTATAAGTACAAAACCGATAACTTCGAGTAGATACCAGTAACCCCAGAAATCGTTGATCAGTTCCCATCGTTCTTCATGTATGAAGAGGAGTGCCTGGAAAAAATAATAGACAAACATCGTAATGGCCGCGCCTTTGGCGAGGCCCAACACTATTTCGTCATAGTGATGGTGGTTACCTTCACCAATCAGGTTTTTAAAGACTTTATGACTGATTGTTCCCTCGAATATGATCATCGATAATCCTGCATAAATGCTAGATACAAAGAACAAGACCGGTATGAATTCTGAATACCAGAGGGGATGTATTTTGGGCTTGGCCATCAAAAAGAGCGCACCAAGACCGGATTGATGGAGGATTGAGAGTGTAATACCGAATATCACGGCGCCAAGTGTCAAGCTAGAAAGGATTTTTCGCACTTTCTCCAACTGTGCCCATTCGGCAATCACCGGCGAAAATTCCACAAACATCGCAATCATATAAAGCAGAAAGTGCCAGGAAACCAGAAACAGAACCGAGTTATATCCGAATGAGTTCCCGATAATCGGATTCACTATATGCCAGGGTCGTCCCAAATCCAGCACCAAGGCTCCTGCATAAAAGATATATGCCAATAATCCATTCAAAACAGTCACCCTGACGATAGAGTGATATTTCTCGTCTCTCATCACATAAACAACAAAGGTAACGACGTAGGAGCCGCCCGCAAAGGCAACACCGGTGACAACGTCAAATCCGATCCACAGCCCCCATGGGAAATCCTGGGAGAGATTGGTAACTGATCCGAGTCCGTATACAAAACGGAAATACAGAATTATCAGGCCGGCAATTATGATTGGAATTGAAATAACATTGAATGGGGTAAGCCACTTACCTCTGGGTTTTAGTTCCTGCAGAAAGAACTTAAAGACTCTGTTAAGTTCATTTGTGAAAACTGCCGTGCTATTCATTTTCCTCTCCTGGATTTGTCCACCCGTGGGTTTCGCGTAATTTGTTTTTTCTATCTGTTAACTCATTCAGCCCCAGCAGGAATGCGGGGACGCCGAAAAGAATGAGCGGAACAGAAACCAGGAATTGCTTTGTGTATTCCGGATAAGGCGTCGTGCCGAGGTCGGTTCTAAAGCCGATTTGGTTAAACGGAACGGCGGACAGGTATAGCCAGCCAGTTCCTCCAACCTCGTTCTCTCCATAAATCTGATGCACATATTTTTCCGGGTGGCTGTATACACGATGCCGTGCAATTTCCATCAGCTCCCTTTTCGGGCCAAACATCAAAGTATCTGTTGGGCAGGCTTCCACGCACGCAGGCTTCTTTCCTTCCTGCAATCTCTCATAACACATGTTGCACTTCATAATTCTTGGATTCCATGAGTGATACTCAGCCTTTGGAATATCGAAGGGACAGGAGACCATGCAAAATCTGCATCCCATGCATTTGTCTCCATTCCAGGTAACCGGTCCCTCTTTTGTCTTATACATTGCATTTACGAGACAAGCAGCCACACAGGCCGGCTGCCAGCAATGCATACATTGCCTTTTTACAAACACGTCACCTTTTTCGGTCTTGAAACGATTTACAATTGTGTACTGCTTATCACTTGTATCTCTGATGTTTGCGAGCGCATTATCATTTTTTATATCCGGAACAAAATTATTTTGCGCTACTGAACAAGCAACCTCACAAGATCTGCAACCGATACACCTGGTTGTATCGACAAGTACCCCAACGAACTCCTTAGGTTCTTTTGCGGCGTCTGCTTTCAAGTTATTGTTGGGTATGCCTCCCGCGGCAACAGCAGCCGAAGCTATAAAGAACTGTCTTCTATCCACGATATGTCCTATCTAAAGACTGAGCATCAACTGAATCGTATTGATCACTGCGTCCTCTTCCCTGAATGGCACTTTGAACAACCCTTGCTTGCGTCC
>DATBVZ010000224.1:0-3406 GCA_036515095.1 Cyclobacteriaceae bacterium
AACGAAGAGTCCGCCGGCTTGTTCCCGTGCTCCGCCAATAAAAAAATCTTCCCTGCCATCGCCATTGACGTCTCCCTTCGCCATGTGCGGTCCTTCTGAGGTGATCATGTGATAGATCAACTGATCGCGATCAAAATCAACATAAGCGTTCTCTTTATGGGTGTACGCGATGCGCGGCGATGCGGATTCCACGAAGACCGGGTCAAGGTCAGGCACGGGTTCGTCGGGTCTGACAGCCTGCGCCTCCTCCTGATGGAATTCCAGCGTCTGGTCAGCGGCTATGGACTCCCATTCAGAAATTTTGCCATCCGGCCATACGACAGTAACTTTATCCACGGTGTCGGCCTCACCCAGTCCAAAATTCAGGCGGGTGTCCACGGTGGATTGAAATCCCCTCATGGGCATTTGCTCCAGATAGAATTTCTGATCCCCGACGGTTACCTGGACCGTAGACCCAATTGCGAAGGTATTGTGTCCTTTTCCCTTAAGGACTACTTTCAGGTAGTGATGGTTCGGAAAATGCTTGTCGGACTGATTATTGAACACATTCGACGGCATATTGACGTTGTTCACCACGAGGTCAAGGTCACCGTCGTTGTCCAGATCCCCATACGCCGACCCATTGGAAAAGCCCGGTGTGCCAAGGCCCCATTCCTCCGCCTTGTTAACAAACGAGAGGTGTTTGTTATTGTGAAAAGCAAAATTCGGGATTGGCGTCGACGGTATAATCTCGGTCAGCCGTTTGTAGTCTACCGAACGGTTGACCAGGATTGACTTCACAAATTCCTCGTTGCTCGCAAATTCAAGAAAATCCTGGTTGGTAACGTCCTGAAAAATGCCGTTTGCCACAAAGATATCTTTCCATCCATCGTTATCCATATCAAAGAACAAGGCACCCCAGCTCCAGTCAGTAGCCTCCACGCCGGCCAACCGTCCTACCTCGCTAAAGGTACTGTCACCGTTATTGATCTGCAGCATATTACGTGTAAACTGGTGATAATAATCATTCTGCAGATTGTACTGGTACCGGTTCCAGTCTTCAAAAGTGGTGACGGTCTTCAGTCTGTCATTCTCTCTCGGGAGCATCTCGGTGACGAACAGGTCAACGTCACCGTCATTATTGATGTCGGCCATATCGGCTCCCATCGATGCACCGCTGATACTTTTCATCCAGCTCGTTAATTTGTCCGAAAACGTGCCGTCGTGATTATTGATATAGAGATAGTCGCGTTCAAAAAAATCATTTGAAACAAAAATATCCTGCCATCCGTCGTTGTTGACATCGCCGACAGTCACACCAAGGCCAAAACCGATTACACTTCCGAATATCCCCGCTTTCTCGCTTACATCAGTGAACCGGTCTCCGTCGTTGCGCATGAGTTTGTCACCCCCAAGGCTATCGCGCTTATTGCGCTCATTTTTACGAAGGTTAAAGCTGCCGATCGCCTGATAGGAGTTGTTGAGTATGTAAAGATCGAGGTCGCCGTCCTTGTCGTAGTCAAAGAAAGCCGCGTGAGTCGAATAGCCCGGATCGGCCACGTTATATGAACGCGCGCGTTCCGAGAAGGTCGTATCGCCATTATTGATGAAGAGCTCATTCTGTTTGTTGTCGCCCTTCATATCGCCGGAATTGCAGACGTAGATATCCAGCCATCCGTCGCCGTTTACATCAGCCATGCTTACCCCTGTGGACCATGACCGTGTTCCCGCAACGCCTGCCTTTTCCGTAATATCCTCAAATCGAAAATTTCCTTTGTTCAGGTAGAGTTTGTTGGGCACCTGGTTTCCTGTAAAATATATGTCGATAAGTCCGTCGTTGTTGATGTCTCCAAGGGCTACACCACCTCCGTTGTAAAAATTGCGGTAGGTGTAAATATTGAAATCATTACTGAAGTGCAGGCGGTTTTCAAAGTCAACGCCACTGAACGCAGCGTCAACCTGCAGGAACAACGGGTCGGTCTTAGTTTCGTTAACCGGAGAACATCGGCTGAACGTCAGAAGCAATAGAAAGGATAAGGTGTGCTTACAACAAAGGGTGATTGAATTCCTGGCTCGTATCATCTCATTTCCCATTTTTCCCGGCCTTTGCCTTCGCCAATTCCTTTTCAACTTTCAGATCCGTGAAAACTGCCTGTACATACTGGTCATCCCGCACAAACAGGTTGATCCTCCGCTCCTTGTCCATCTTATAATAGATCGTACCCATGGTTTCATGATCGAGCACCTTGAAGTCCTCGCCATACCAACGTTTGAAGACATTCAACATTCCGACCAGCAGGCTGTCCGAAGCAAATTGTTTATTCCATGGCGCCCATGCCTCATAGCTAAACAACACCGGCATTTCATAGATCTTGTCATTTTCGAATGTGGGATAAAAGCGCATAATCACCGGGTCATCCAGTTCGCCGGTCAGCCGATATTCCACACTCTCGTTTGTCGGGCCATGGGTAAAGATTTTCTGCCGGTTCAGTTCCCAGCAATGATCAAAAAAGGCCTGTCGTTCCATTCCCAGGTACACTCCCAGGAACAGGCTGTCGTAATTCTTCGGATCCTCCCGCTTCAAGTCACAGGAAGCGGCCGAAACGATCATCGCGGCGATGGCAATCACAAATAATGCATTCTTCATTTCAATCCGGTATTTAATACTGCAATACAACGGGAGCATCGTTATTTCTTGCTCCCAGAACCACCCTGCCGCCTCCGGTCCGCAAATTTCTGAGGGAACGTATCTCTCCTTTTATACAAATCCCGGATTCGACAGAAGGCAAGGCTGTAAAATTACCCCTTCCGTCTCCTTTGAGCAAGATACCATAACTGCCGTCGTAAATCCCGGTTTCGGGTTTCGCACGATAAAGATTTCCGCCCATGAGGATATCGGCATTTCCATCTTCATCAAAGTCATTAATCAGTATGGCATAAACAGGAGAAAACTGGACTTCCACAGGGAGGGTTTTTCGCTCAAATGATCCCAGACCCGTGTTTAACCACAGCGTGGTTTCAAACGACCGCGCATTAAGGATAATCGCCCGCTCCAGTTGCTCGGCGGTGAATATGTCGCTAATGGTCTGTCCGCGATAATCCTTGTAATGCAGATACTTCTTCCGCAATCCCGGAAGTTGCGCAACCAGGTCCTGGCGCAAGACCATCGGATACGATACCCCATTCTGAAAGCGTGTAAGTATCTGCTCCACCGTACCATTTTGATCGAAGTCATTGATATACAAAGACACCGGTTCTGTCGCGCTGGCCTTAAACCTTGAATTCAAGCCGTGATTACCCGTCACGATATCCGTGTGTCCATCATTGTTGAAGTCGCCGGTGGCAACAGCGTGATACCAGCCGTCTGTGTTTTCAAAACCAAAGGCATTGGTCTGGTCAACCAAGGTGCCATTCCGATTCACAAACA
>DATBVZ010000225.1:0-5771 GCA_036515095.1 Cyclobacteriaceae bacterium
CAGCCGGGTCAGATGGACACCCTATGCCTACGCCGGTGTAGCAGTGTTCCACCATAACCCGCAGGCACAGGTTCCCGCAGCAAGTGTGAACGGCACGCCATTCGAGAATGCCGGAGAATGGGTGGATCTTGTTGACCTCGGAACAGAAGGACAGCATGCTGTACTTCAAGAGTCGGATGCCAACCATGGAATCAAACCCTATAATAATTTTCAGATAGCCATACCTTTTGGTCTTGGTGTTCGTTTTCGCCTAAACGAAATTATGGATCTGTCGGCTGAGTTTGGAGTGCGTTATCTGTTTACCGATTACATCGACGATGTGAGCAAGAATTACGTTGACCTGGGTGTGTTTGGCAGCGATGAACTGGCAAGGTCCTTGTCGTACCGGGGCTATGAGCTTAACCCATCCAACACCATCAGCTACCTAGGAAGAGACGGCAATTCCTATACGGTTATCCGGGGTTATGGCCAGGAGTCGCGCGATAATGTCAGAGGGAACAAAGATGACAAAGACATTTACACCGTGACTACGATCAGGCTGAGTTATATTGTAGGAAAGACATTCAACCGCGCAAAGTTCCGGTGATGCGCGTACAGTACCTCCTGCTTTCCGCCTGGTTGTTGATAACCATAGCCACGCCCCTTTCCGCACAACGCTCTGAATTGGGTTTTGGATTAGGGACTTTCAATTATACAGGCGACCTGGTAAGATCGTACGATTTTTCTTTTTCGAAACCGGCCGCGACGGTCTTTTACCGGTCTAATCTCAGCAAAGTTGTAAGCTTCAGGGCGGGCGTTACCGCCGGATTCATTGGAGCAAGCGACAGAAAACCAATCGACGCATTCGCGCAGCGGCGTGATGCTTCGTTTGATCTTTTTCTGCTGGAGGTCTCCACGGTAATGGAGTATCACTTTCTGAATTGGCGTGACGAGAAGTTCCTTAACCGGTTTTCGCCGTATCTCTTCGGTGGAATTGGACTGTTCGGAATTTCCGGTAATGACATGAAGCCTTCTGAGTACAGTAACGTTCAGGTCGCTATCCCGTTGGGGGCAGGTGTAAAATACATTCTGAATCCCAAGTGGTATATGGCCCTGGAATTTGGGGTGCGGAAGACCTTTTTCGACTACCTTGACAACGTATCGGACGAGGACACCGGCATCAAGAACTACCAGTATGGAAATCCCTTTGACAACGACAATTATTTTTTCTTTGGAATTTCCCTTACCCGTACGTTCTATGACATCCCCTGCCCCACAAATCCATACTGAGTGTTGAATCAGGCGAAAAATGGCTGCGAACGGCCGTAATCCATTATCGGCGTAATACCCGCTTGATTTCCAAGAAATAAGCTAATTTTGCACCCTCTATGGCCTCTTTCAAAGAACTCATTGACCGCACTAATCTGCCCCGCCATATAGCCGTTATTATGGACGGCAACGGGCGCTGGGCGAAGCGAAAAGGCGCCATGCGTATTTTCGGGCACAAGAATGCTGTTCAGGCGGTCAGGGATGTTACGGAGGCCTGTGGCGAACTGGGAATCGGTTATCTGACCCTGTACGCCTTTTCCACGGAAAACTGGAGCCGGCCAAAAGAGGAGGTCGAAGGCCTTATGGAGCTTCTGGTGAAGACCCTTAAGCAGGAAATCGACCGCCTCATGGAAAATCAGGTTCGGCTGACTACCATCGGCGAGCTGTCTGACTTACCAGGCGACTGCCAGAAGAACCTCGAATGGGCGGTGAACCATACCCGGGATAATACCGGTCTTACGCTGAACATAGCGCTGAGCTATAGTGGCAGATGGGAGATTCTACAGGCGGTCAAAGGGCTTATAAGGGACGTGAAAAAGGGCAGGATTGACGAAAAAGACATAACTGACCGGGTTTTCGAAAACTATTTGCAGACTTCCGGCATCCCTGATCCAGAGCTTCTGATCAGGACTAGCGGCGAACTGCGGGTTAGCAATTTCCTGTTGTGGCAAATTGCATATACAGAACTTTATATTACGCCCACCCTTTGGCCGGATTTCAGAAAAGAGCACCTCTTTGAGGCGGTCTGGTCCTATCAGCAGCGTGAACGAAGGTTCGGCAAAACAAGTGAACAATTGAACCCGGTAAGCTGAATGAGAAGATATCTATTAATTGTACTGCTTATTTGCGCGGCGGCCGATGCGTGGGCACAATTCAGAAGACGTGACAAGATCATTACACCCGGCACAGAGAACCGGCTGAATTATGCCAACCCGGCTGAATACATTATTGGCGGTATTGAGGTTACCGGCCTTAAGATCCTGGACGAAAATGCCATCGTATCACTGACGGGATTAAAAATAGGCGACAAGATCAAGATCCCGGGCGACGCCATATCGGGGGCCATCCGCAAGCTCTGGAAGCATGGGCTGGTGGGCGATGTGACTATCGCTGTTGACCGTATCGAAGGGGAGAATGTATTTCTGCGTGTCGAACTTTCCGAACGGCCAAGGTTAACCAACTATTACTTCCAGGGTATATCAAAGGGGAAGGAGACGGCGCTGAAAGAAGACCTGGATCTGATCAAGGGAAAGATCGTGAATGATGCTATGCTGCGTAACACGGAGCTGGCCGTAAAAAAACATTTCATAAAGAAAGGCTACCTGCACACCGAAGTCAAGATCGTGCAGGAATCGGATACGCTGAGCCGGGAGGGCATGCGACTGAGGATCGTTGTAAATCCGAAATCAAAGGTCAAGATCAACAGCATATCCTTCTATGGAAATGAAAGCATTGCGGACAGCAAGCTGAAAAAGAAAATGAAGGGTACGCATGAGCGGGCCGGGTTTTTCCTGCACCGGACCTTGATATCCGAGCTACTCTCCAGGAAGCCGAAGGATTTCCTGGCAGAGAAGCATGAAACAAGCCGGATGGAGGCGAAAGAATTTCTGAATAAAAATATCCGGCTTAACATATTTAACTCCTCAAAATTCATTCAGTCCGATTTTGAAGACGACAAAAAGAAAGTCATAGCCTTTTACAATTCGAAAGGGTATCGCGATGCGGAAATTGTTTCGGATACGGTGTACAACCACGATGGTAAGACGGTTAACCTTGAGCTCAACATTCATGAAGGGCCTAAGTATTACTTCAGAAACATTTACTGGACGGGCAACTTCATACATACCGACCGTACGCTCAACGCTATCCTGGGAATCAAGAGCGGCGACGTATACGACAGGGAGCTGTTGCAACGAAAAATTACATTCAATCCCAAAGGAGCTGACATCAGCGGCCTGTACATGGATGACGGATACCTGTTTTTCCGGATCAATCCGGTGGAAGTAGCCATTGTAGGGGATTCCATCGATGTGGAGATGCGAATATCAGAAGGAGAACAAGCCACCATCAACCAGGTTACCATCACCGGAAATGAACGCACCAGCGATCACGTGATACGGCGTGAACTGAGAACTGTACCAGGACAGAAGTTCAGCCGCTCGGATATTATCAGGACCCAGCAGTCACTTTCACAACTGGGCTATTTCAACCCGGAAACGATCGGGCAGAATCTCGTACCTAATCCCTCCAACGGAACGGTGGACATCGAGTGGCAGGTAGAAGAGCAGTCCAACGACCAGGTGGAGCTTTCCGGCGGCTGGGGAGGATATTATGGTTTTGTGGGAACACTTGGGTTGACATTCAACAATTTTTCGATCCGCAATATTCCACATCTTGAAAACTGGCGGCCACTGCCGGTCGGTGACGGCCAGCGGCTCTCCATGCGGATGCAAGCCAACGGCAGAGCATACCAGAACTATGGTTTTTCATTCACCGAACCCTGGCTCGGCGGACGTAAGCCGCAATCCTTCTCGGTAAGCTTCAACAGTTCCATTCAGCGTGCTTTCTACTATGGATTTCAGACCGATGTAAACAACAACCAGAAACTGAGCGTCCACAATGTTTCTGTCGGGTTGGGACGTTTGCTGGAGTGGCCTGATAACTACTTCACCCTTTCAAACTCGCTGTCTTATACGAAGTATGTGCTGAATGATTATCCGGTAGGCATCGGGTTCTCCAACGGTGATGCCAACAGCATTACACTGAACACTACACTATCCAGAAGGAGTACGGGAGATCCCAGGTACCCGACCGAGGGTTCGGAGATCTCACTCAGCATTTCGCTTACACCGCCATTCTCATTGTGGCGCGACATTGACTATGGCAGTTATGATCCGGAGAATCCGCTTTCACTGGAAGAATTCAACCAGCAGAAGTATAAATGGATCGAATACCATAAATGGATGTTTGATGCCAAGTACTACCTGCCGCTAGACAGTAAAAAGAAGTTGGTGCTGGAAGCCAAAGTGCATTTTGGGTTCATCGGTTCCTATTCAAAGAAGTACGGGATCGGGCCATTCGAACGCTTCTTCATGGGAGGTGCCGGGCTGGCTGGCGGCATAGGATCCTATGTGCTGGGCCAGGAAATCATCGGACTCCGGGGCTATGAGGACAACAAGGTCACCCCTCCCCTGTATAATCTCTATGGGTCCGTTTCCCCTCAGGACACGCAGGGCGGGATTGTTTATGATAAACTCGGCCTTGAGCTCAGGTACCCTGTAACGACAGGAAACGCAGCCACCATTTACGGATTTATATTTACAGAAGCCGGAAACAACTGGGGCTCTTATGAGGATTTTAACCCGTTTAATGTATACAAGTCCGCGGGAGCCGGCGTTAGATTATTCATGCCCGCATTTGGTCTTATTGGTCTGAATTGGGCCTACGGATTCGATAAATTGCCTTTTTCCAATGATATTAGCGGCTCGCAATTCCACTTTACCATCGGGCAGCAACTGAGATGACCATGCGGATTTGCATAATTGCGTTATTTTTCCTCATTTTCGGCCTGACTTTTGTTCAAGCTCAGAGGTTCGGATATATCGATACCGACTATATTCTGAATAAGATGCCCGAATACAAAAGCGCACAGGATGAAATAAACATGTTGTCGCAGGGCTGGGAAAAGGAGATTCAGGAGATGTCCACCGGTATTGAGGCGATGTACAGTGAGTTGGAAGCTGAACAGGTGCTCCTTACGGAGGAAATGCGGAAGGAACGCACGGCCACGATTGAGAAAAAGGAGGAGGAACTCAAAGAATATCAGAAGAAAGTATTTGGATTCGGGGGGTTGTTTTTTCTGAAGAAACAGGAGTTGGTGAAGCCTGTAATGGACAAGGTTTGGGATGCCGTGGAAAAGGTGTCAAAGCAGAACAACCTGGCCATCGTATTTGACAAGGCAAGCCAGCTGGTAATGATTTATACTGACCCTCGCTATGATTATACGGATTTTGTTCTGGATGAACTGGGACTCGGGGATCCGAATGATGTTATTAAAAACTAAACTTGAAAAACAGATAATGAGAACTTTGATCCTTCTACTGGCTTTTGGATTCGTAGCGAGTGCATATAGTGTAAAGGCCCAAACTACTTCTGCTAAGATTGGATTTGCTGACGTAGATTATATTTTCAGTGAAATGCCTGAGGAAAAACAGATCCAGACGGAGCTGCAGTCTGTTCAAAATGTTTTGAAAACTCAAATGGACACCAAGGCCGCTGAATTTCGTAAAAAACTGGAAGATTATCAGGCTAATATGAATACCATGCTGCCGGCGGTTAAAGCGAATACGGAGCGCGAACTTCAACAACTGCAGCAAAACCTTCAGCAATTGCAGGAGGATGCCCAGACAACCATACAACAAAAACAGGCTCAGCTTATGGAGCCCGTTTATGCAAAAGTGAGC
>DATBVZ010000226.1:0-3782 GCA_036515095.1 Cyclobacteriaceae bacterium
TACATGCGTTGGGTGAAATCGAGTGACTGACCAAAGATGCCTGCCCCGCCGATGATAAAAACTTCCTGCTCCTTGCTATCTCTCGCTATGGTGAGTGCGTCCTCGATGGAATGGACAACCGCGCAACCCGGCGCCTGGTAATCGCGCTGGTGGGTTACGACGATATTCGTCCGGTTGGGCAGCGGTCTGAATTTCTCAGGAATTGATTCGTAATTCTTTCTGCCCATGATAACATGGTGCCGGCTAGTGGTTTGCATGAAGTATTTCATGTCATTAGGAAGGTTCCATGGCAGATCATTGTCTTTACCAATGACTCTGTTTTTGGATACTGCGGCGATTAGTGAAATGATCATGACGGAATTTTTGGAGAAAGCAAATTAATGTTTTTGATCCAAAGTGCTCCTGAAACCTTAAAATTGCGCCGGGAATTAGGTGAAAGCCGCCGACTTCTTTATTTTTCATCTGCAAAATCCACGCTGTGCATAAAATCAAGGTTAGAGGTCTGATACTGGGGCCGCTGTTATTTGCCATTACCTATGTGGCACTCACTTCTCTAACGGGCCTGAGCGCGGAAGCTTGTAAAGTGCTGGCGACTGCTGCATGGATGGTCGCCTGGTGGGTCACGGAGGCGGTCCATGTTGCTGTAACCGCACTGGTTCCTATGGTCTTACTCCCCTTGTTGGGTGTTATTACCGTAGCACAGGCAACGTCGGCCTATGGCAACCCCGTGATTTATCTTTTTATGGGCGGTTTCATCATTGCCCTGGGCATGGAAAAACACAAGCTGCACGAACGGATCGCGCTGAATATGATACGGGTAACCGGTACCAGCGGAGACGGAATTATTGCCGGCTTTGTGTTGTCAACCGGACTGATCAGTATGTGGATCAGTAATACAGCGACGGCCATCATGATGTTGCCCATCGCGGTTTCCGTGACGCAGCTTGTAAGCACCCAACTGGGTTCTTCGGGACATTCCCGGAAAGGCTATCAAAATTTTGCGACAGGGCTGATGCTCAGCATTGCATATGCCTCAAGTATTGGCGGAATGGCCACCATCGTCGGAACGCCGCCCAACGTGGTCATGGTAGGACTTTACCGCCAGAGCTATCAGGCCGAATTGTCTTTCGTGGAATGGATTGCCATCGGGCTCCCGGTATCGGTGTGCATATTAGTTCTGTGCTATGCAGTGATCACTCGTGTTGCCTTTCCGAATCACATTAGGAGTATAGCAGGGTCTTCGGCGTTAATTAAGGCCAGGCTTGCTGCACTGGGACCGGTATCGAAGCCCGAAAAGCTTGTACTGGTCATTTTTATGCTGACGGCATTCAGCTGGATATTCCGGCCCTACCTGAACGACTGGCTTGTTTTTTTGTTTTACGGCAAGGATGCTTCGGTTGCGATCCTCGATGATACAGTTATCGCCATGGTGGGAGGGCTGCTGATGTTTGCGGTACCCACTGACCTGAAGAAAGGAGAGTTTATTCTGACCTGGGAAGATATGCAACGACTTCCATGGGGGATACTGATCCTTTTTGGAGGGGGCCTTTGCCTCGCCGGGAGCCTCGAGGATTCCGGACTTATTCAGCTTGTCGGCGACGGTATTACCTCCTGGGGAAATGTCGAACTTTGGATATTGATCCTGGTGCTGTCGGCGATCTCGTTATTCCTGACCGAGTTAATGAGTAACGTTGCGCTGACTACAATCTTTGTGCCCGTTGTCTTCGGCATTGCGGATGGCTTCGGCTATGATCCAAGGGTCCTGGCAATACCCGTAACGTTTGCGGCAAGCTGCGCGTTTTGCATGCCCATCTCAACTCCCCCAAACGCGATACTTTTCGCCAGCGGGCATATCCGGTTGATCGACATGCTTCGTGGCGGCATACTGTTGAATATATTGTCGCTGACCGTGATCGTACTTTTGTCACTGCTGTTGGTATGATTCTGTCAAAGGGCGTTGCCTCTGAAAAATTCACCGGTTGGCATGCGTCTCTTACCCTCAGCCTGCAGTTCCAGGATCGCGAGCCAGCCATCAGCGGTTCTGACATGGAGGTAGGACTTATTGTCCGTTATCCATTCACCCGCCGGGTGGCCGTTTGAAATGCGGTCGGCAGGAGATACCCGGTGTATCTTGAAATGTTTTTTGTTGAATGTTGTCCATGCCGATGGGTAGGGACTTAGTCCCCTTACAAAATTGCTGATGCTGTGCGTGGGGTTGTTCCAGTTGATGGCACAGGTCTCCTTAAAGATCTTCGGCGCTTTTTTTAGTCCACCCTCAGATGGTTGTGAAATTGCGGGATAAGAACCCGATGCCAGCGCAAATGCTGTACGAAGTACCAGCTGTGCACCTTTCTCACTGAGCCGGTCGTGCAGGGTACCCGCGGTGTCCGTGGCGGAAATATTCTCCTTTTCCTGAAAGATCATGTTGCCGGTATCAATTTCATGCCGGATAAAGAAGGTGGTTACTCCGGTCTCTTTTTCGCCGTTGATGATCGCCCAGTTGATGGGTGCGGCTCCGCGGTATTGCGGCAGGAGTGAGGCATGAAGGTTGACTGTTCCCAATGCGGGCATTGACCAGACAACCTCAGGCAGCATCCGGAACGCGACAACAAACTGGAGGTTGGCGTTGCAGGTTTTAAGCTCCCGCAAAAATTCCGGGGACTTGAGGTTGGCAGGTTGTAGTATTGGTATCTTGTACTTTAACGCGCATTCCTTTACCGGGGAGAAAATCACCTTGTTACCCCGTCCCTGTGGCTTGTCCGGCGCCGTAACCACCGCCACCACCTTGAATTCGTTCTTCACCAGAATCTCAAGA
The DNA here is from genome assembly GCA_036515095.1 of Cyclobacteriaceae bacterium. GTDB lineage: Bacteria > Bacteroidota > Bacteroidia > Cytophagales > Cyclobacteriaceae > ZC4RG29. The sequence continues at coordinate 2,816 of DATBVZ010000226.1, forward strand.
CTCGGGACGGCAAACTCCGGCGTTCCCATGAAAATTATGCGCAATTCGGTCATTTGGACATATCGAACGTGGTGCAAATAAGAGAATAACTGCTAAAGATAGATACATCGCATTTTGATATATCAAATTTTTATATATATTTATTCTATGTATTCCAGGGAATTATTAAAAGGCACCCTATCGGCCATTGTTCTGAAATTGTTGTCGGAGCATGAACGAATGTATGGATATGAGATATCGATGCGGGTAAAGGAGTTGTCAGCGGGAAAAATTTTGCTCAAGGACGGGTCACTCTACCCGGCGTTACAAAAAATGACGCATGACGGTCTCCTGTCCTTCAAAGAAGAGCATGTGGGTGGCCGCGTGCGAAAATATTATCAAATCACAAAAATGGGATATGAAAAAAAGACGGCTTATGTCGAGGAGTTGAGAGATTTTATTTCAACGCTGAATAAGATCGTATTCCCTCAGGTCAACATAGCATGAAATTATCTGGTGAACAGATATCGGAGATCAGGGATGAGATAGACCGGAGTGCCATCGTTATTCAGACGCTTAAGGATGATGTGCTCGACCACTTGTGTTGTGTAGTGGAATATAAACTGGAACGCGGTAAAAGGTTTGGAGCGGCGTTGTCGGAAGCACTTCACGAGTTTGCTCCGGATGGGTTGGATGGAATACAAAGGGAGACAATGTTTTTATTGAACTCGACTAAAATAATTCGTATGAAAAAAATAATTTATGCAGTAGGCCTTTTGAGTGCCATTGCTATAAGTCTGGGTTGGCTGTTTTCCGTATTGCATTGGCCTGGCGGCAGCGAACTTTTCAACTATGGATTTCTTGGTTTTCTGTTGCTTTTTATCCCTTTGCTTTGCATCGACCGGTATAAAGTATATCTGCGTCAGGCTGCGTCGGAGAAATTAAGGATCATTCTGGGGTCTTCCAGCGCGTTCATCATAGGACTGGC
>DATBVZ010000227.1:0-10270 GCA_036515095.1 Cyclobacteriaceae bacterium
TTCTGAATGGGGTTCCTGAATTTCTCCTTATGAATAACCACGCTGGAAAGTATGGTGAGTAAAAAGACGACTATGGTTACCACCTGATAACTTCGATTCATATTTCCGCTGAACCATCCATTGGCATAGGCCGTCGACAGATAGGCTCCTACTACCACCGGAACCAGAATGAAAGTGATGGTATAGAAGAAAGTTTCCAGTCCATAGTAATAATTGCGGTTTGAATCGGTGGTGGTATTCAGGGCCAAAAAATCCCGGTTAGACCAGAAAAAGCCGAAGGAACAACCCATTAATACGCCGGCGATGCCAACGCCTATTGCCGAAAGATTCTGAAGGCTCATCATGATCAGCATGGAAAGCCCGCTAAGCAACATGCCGAAACTGTAGAGGGTAGAAATTTTTATACGACTGAGCAAAAATCCGTTGATCAGGAAAGTTACCGGTATGCCGGTGTACACGGTGAGTTGGTATATTGCTACAATCTTGGGATCGTTGGAGCTTCGCATGATATAGGCCCCAACAAATATTTCGATCACCGGCAGCACAAAAGCATAGATCATATTGGTGACCAGAAGCACCCGTGTATCGCGGGGCATTTGCAGGAAAAAGTCATACTCTTCTTTCGGCTTCCTTAAAATTGCTGTTATTGTCATGTGTATTCTATCCGTGTCAGAGGACCGGTGAACCCATTTGTTTCCTAATTGTTTCCTAATCCGTTTTCGAAAGTGAATTCAGTATTTCCTGTATCGACAATTCCGCCCCGCAGATCACTTCATCGCTGGCTCCATAGTAAAGCGTGATTTTGTCACCATGCACGAGGTGCCCGTTCGTAAAGATTACATTTCCGAAAAATCCATTCAGCTCATACTCCTCAGCAGGAACCATTACAGGGCGCTTGCTGCGCGCAATAACCCGGGAAGGATTGTCCATATCCAGTAAAAGCGCACCCAAACAATAACGATTGTTTTCATCCGCACCATGATAGATGGCAAGCCAGCCTTTGGGAATTCTTATCGGCGAGCAACCTGCGCCAACGCGGGCACTGTCCCACATACCCCTGCGGGTAGTCGCGACGCACTTGTGGCGACCCCAATGGATAAGGTCCGGAGATTCTGCAAGCCAGATATAATTACCGCCAAGTTGAGGACTGCTTGGACGATGCAGGGCGTAGTAGCGACCCCTGATCTTTTCTTCGAAGATAGCGCAATCTTTATTGTGTGGAGGAAGTATCATCCCTTTGCGATCATAGTGCTTCCAATCCCTGGTTTGAATGAGCCCGACACCGACACCGTAGGATGACACCATGGTATAGGTGAGATTAAATAAGCCGTTTATTTCAGTGACACGGCAATCTTCAATGCCGTATGCTTCCAACGGATGGCCGGCGAAAATGGGAGGGTAGTCTTCAGCTTCATAAAAGCTCCTGCCATCGTCGCTCCACATTAACCTGAGATGGGACAAGGTGGTAAGGTATTCCTTATCCTTATACCGGATCACTCTGGGGTCTGTTGTGTTCAGATCAGGGTCGGTTTTATCAAACTGAAGTATCTCCAGTTCTCCTGACTCGTCATGTACAGCGATCCTGACATAACCTTCTACGTGTTCAGGGCACTCTGCTACGCGGATCAATAACCACGTCTTCTTGCCGAATTTGAATACACCTGGATTGAGAAGACACTCCACTTTCATTCCCTCCCTGCCGGGCTTCAGATCTTTCGGCCTCAACAGCGGATTCTCCTTAAATCTCCTCACGGTGTCAACAACGGCCACATCCAGCATGGAATTGACCCGACTGGAGATATCATTCGATTGCATGACGCAATCTGGCCAATAATGACGCCGTGTCTGTCCCGTATAGTTCTTATAAAGTACTTCGGGTTATAAATAATGTTCGAATGGAGAACATGGAGGACATAATACCACAGGGTGGACAAATAAATAGCGTTTGCTGTCCGGGGAATGGTCATCTTTGTTATGGGCTTCGCTAAACGGGTTGGCAGGAAGCTTAGGCCGGTGTTATGGCATGTGTTGTATTACTAGTTGCGCTGTTCGGTAATCTGATTCAAGGTGATAGTACGTCACCCTGGCCGGATCAACGCGTCGATAAAGCGACCATGCTCTCCAACAGCGCTATCACATCCGTTTACATGGACCAATACGATTACGTCTGGCTGGGGACATGGGACGGTCTGAACAGGTACGATGGTAGCTCAATTAAGGTATACAAACCCGATCCTTTTCTCAAGGGGGCCATTAGCAACAATGTTATTCGTGATGTCCTGGAAGACGGCAATGGCGACCTCTGGGTTGTAACTCACCTTGGCATCAACCGGTACGACCGGATTGCAAACTCATTTCAGGTTTACCTCGACAGCCTCACCGATATTCCATTCCGGGAATACAATATAAGAGCATGCATCGGTTCCGATTCCTCCGTCTGGATCAGTCTTATTGGGAAAGGGGTAAGCCGGTTTTCGCGCAAAGCAGACGCATTCATTCCGGTAACCTTTCAGGGGATCGATACCAAATGGCTTACGGCGGTAGTAGACCTGGGGCACCATGAGGGACTGCAATACCTCCTGGGAAAAGATGGAAAACTTATCTGTACGGTGAATAACCGGCTGGTATTTAGCAAAAACCTCATCGCTGAAAACGAGCTCTCCTATCACAAGTTTCTTCGCGTCGGCAGGAACTATTTCCTGGCAATAGCCAATCCTCGTAAAGAGCTTCTTCTATATGACCTGGCGGATGTCGAAAGAAGCCCCTATAAGATCATACTTGGCAATATTTCAGTTTCGTCCCTATCTGAAAATTTAGAGCATGATGCTATCTGGCTGGGATCAGAGTCAGGCGACATTCTCAAGATAACGCCTTCACAAAATGGTTTTTCTGCGGTATCCATGAATACCTTCTTCCCTGCATTCTCCAAAGCGCGGATCAAGATACTCACTATTAAAGAAACAAAACAGGATATTGTGTGGGTTGGGACGGATGGTGACGGGGTTTATAAGTTTCTTACCCGTCCAAAAGTCTTCTATTCGATTTCGGAAGGACATCCGGATGCCGGGCAGCTTTCCCATAGTATCATCCGATCCATTTATGAAGACAATTCCGGCTTGCTGTATATCGGAACGCGGGGCGGTGGATTAAACATTATTGATCCGGTTCGGCATAAAACAACCGTACTCAATTCCAGAAATGGATTAAGCAATGATGCTGTGCTGTCCATCAACAAGGATCATGAAGGCAACATCTGGGTAGGACTTGATGGCGAAGGCATTGACATGATCGAGAAAGGCACGGGGAAGGTCTATCACTTCCCCGGAGATTTCGAAAACCGGAGCGAATTGACGTTCGGCTCGGTTTATTCAATTTGTGTCGATGCATTCAACGACATCTGGTTGGGGACAAGCGGATTTGGCGTGATCCACCTTAAAGTAGCCAGGGCATCCAATGGAAGATACAGGCTCATGGATTATGATCAGCTATCGCATCCCGGCAGCGCCCGGCCGATCTCCATAAAAAGCAATATCGTGTACACCATTGTCGAGGAAAAACCCAATCTGCTCTGGTTCGGTACGCGAGGCAGCGGAATCTACAGGTACAATGCATTGACCAAGGAAATTGAAGCGCACATTCAGGCCAGCTCAAATGAAAAAAACGCCCTGAGTAATAATGACATTCTCAGCTTATACATCGGGGATCAAGACCAATTGTGGATAGGGTCAAGCGGTGGACTGAACCGGTTATTCCTTCAGAATAAACCATACAGAATTGAACATTTCACCGAGCACCAGGGCCTGCCCAACAATACAATCCATGGAATACTGGAAGATGCGAATGCAAATTTATGGCTTTCAACAAATCGCGGCCTGGTGATGTACGACAGGATCAGGAACACGTTCAAAACCTTTGACACTAATGATGGCTTAAAAAACAATGAATTTACGGACGGCGCTGCGTTTCAGTCGGCTGGTTCGACAAGGCTTTTCTTTGGCGGCATCAATGGACTGGACATTGTTTATCCGGATAAGATTCACGCCGAAGACTACTTCCCCCGACTTGCCATAACTGATTTTCACGTTCGCAACGTAGCCGTAACACCGGGTGATGACAGTCACATACTTACGCAGAATATTGACCTGACCGATAGTATTATTCTCAACCATGACCAGAACTTTATCAGTTTCTTTTTCACGACACTTGATTACTGGAGTAAACAAAAAAGTGAGTACGGTTATTTTCTCGAGAACTTCGATAAAGACTGGAACTATATCGGCAAGCAACAATCCATCACGTTTACCAATGTTCCGCCGGGTCATTACAAACTAAGCATCAACTACACCAATGAAAATGGCGATTGGGGAATACATCCAAAAATTATCACGATCACGGTCACTCCGCCTTTTTGGAAAACCAACTGGGCGTACGCCTCATACATCCTGCTGGCAATCGGGTTACAAGTTGCAATCGTCCTTTACATCCGCCTGAGAACCCGGGCCAAAAAGGCGCTGGCGATGGATAAATTTAAAGCACAGCAGTTGAAGGATCTAAACGATTACAAACTTCAGTTTTTCACCAACATCGCCCATGAATTTCGCACGCCCCTGACGCTCATCCTCGGTCCGGTTGCATCACTTCTGCAGACAAACAACAACGCCGCAGAACAAACACAACTCAAAACCATTTATGGTAACTCGTTGCGGCTTCAAAAGCTAATCGACGAACTTATTCAATTCCGGAAACTGGAGACCGGTAAGGACAGTATTGCCATTTCTCCCGTTGACCTTGTTCCGTTCACCCAGGAAATAATCGAGTCCTTTCAGCAACATGCGGCCGACCGGGAAGTACATCTTGAATTCTATCCTGAACCTGATGAATTCATCGCCTTTATCGATCACAAGAAGGTAGAAAAAATATTGATCAACCTGATCTCCAACGCCATTAAGTACAATTCCAGGGGCGGTATCGTTAGCGTAACCCTGAAAGAATCGCAAGGCAAAGCACTTTTTGCCATCCGGGACGAGGGCATCGGTATTGCTGAGGAGAACACGAATAAGATATTCCAGAGCTTCTACCACAATCCCGCAGAGATCCCGAACGCAAATGGCATTGAGAAGAGCACAGGCATTGGTTTGTCGCTCACCCGCAGTCTGGTCCAGATACACCGTGGAGAAATCCGGGTAGAGAGCAAAGAGGGAAAAGGCAGCACATTCACGGTAATTATTCCTGTTTCCAGGGAATACTATAGCGATCTGCCGCAAGAAAGCTCCATAGTGCTTTCCTCCGTTCACCTGGGTGAGAAGGTGTCGCTTGAATTTGATACCGACCATTACCTCTCAGGTCTGGCGGAGAAAAAGAAAACAAAGTCCTTGTCTGCGCACGAGTATTCCCTGCTTGTGGTAGATGATCATGCCAGCATTGTTTCACTGCTGGACAATATCCTCTCAGACAAATACACCATTCACAAAGCCTCCAGCGGGAACAAAGCTATGCAAGTCCTGGACGATGAGCGAATTGACCTGGTAATCAGCGATGTGATCATGCCCGATATGGATGGGCTGACGTTGTGCAGGAAAATCAAGGAAAACATTCAAAGCAGCCATATTCCGGTTATCCTTTTGACCGCCAAGGGGGAAATCGAAAACAGAATTGAAGGATTGGAGGTTGGTGCCGATTCGTACATTCCGAAACCATTCCATCCCGAACATCTTTTTGTGCGGATTGAAAAGCTGCTTGAAAGAATGGAACTTATCCGAAAGAAGTTCAGAAATTTTGCCAACCTGGAACTCACGCAACTATCAACGGGCATTGGAGAAAGGGATGATGATTTCTTTTACAGAATAACAAGCTGCATTCAGCTTCATTTAAGCGAGCCTGAATTCAATGCCGATACGATAGCCGAAGAAGTGGGTATGAGCAAGGCATCGTTATACAAAAAAGTAAAAACCATTACCGGTCTCACACCGCACGGGCTGATCAAGCAATATCGATTGAAAAAAGCGGCAGACCTGCTCAGGAATTCCCCTATGAGCGTATCCGAAGTGATCTATGAAACCGGGTTTAATAGTCGTTCCTATTTCTATAAATCATTCAACGAAATGTTTCACTGCCATCCAAAGGACTTTGAGCGGGCGAAGGGTGCGTAATGGCTTTGGACCTGGAATGCTGTTGGGGTATCCACTCCGTCATTGAGATTCCCTCCCTGATCATTCCGGAATAATTCGCTTTATATCTTATACAATAGTTAATTATATTGTATCTTGTATCAGCAAATTCACGCCTGCATGAATTACCAACTTGGAAATCTCGAAGAAGCCGTGCTCCTGATCACCATGTACATGGAAGAAGCGTACGGCGTATCAGTGGCAGCGGAGTACAAAAAGCAAACGGGCCACTCCATTTCCATCCCGGCCATTCACACCGTGCTCAGACGGCTCGAGGAAAAGGGCATGCTGAATTCCAGGATGGGGGAATCGTCTCCCGAGCGTGGCGGCCGGCGAAAGCGCCTCTACGAAGCAACTGCCTACGGGTTCAGTGTCATCCGCGAGGTCAAAAAAGAACGGCTTCGCCTGTGGGCAAAGATCCCGGAACTAAAACTGAGCAAACACTGATGGCACCGGAACGAGAAAACCGTCCCCCAAAATGGGCAAATACCCTGCTGGAGTGGTACTGCTCCCCCCGGTTCATTGAAGAGATCCAGGGCGACCTGCAGGAAGCATTCTATAAGCGATGCAAAGAACAGGGACGCAGAACGGCACGATTTCATTTTGCACTGGATGTGCTCAGGTCAATTTCTTTCAAGACGCTGGATTTTCAATACCCATTTAGTCCTACAAAAAACGCCATGGCTATGTTCAGAAATTATTTGATTATTGGATACCGGAATATTATGGGAAACAAGGTTTTTTCCCTGATCAACATTGCCGGTCTGGCCATCGGAATAGCAGCGTGCTTTCTCATCATGCAGTATGTGCAATTTGAGCGCAGCTACGATACATTTCATACGAACGCGGACAGGATATACCGAGTAACCATAAATAGCGACCGCGAGTCCAGCGCGACAAATCATCCAGGTGCAGGCCCCGCCTTAAAAGCAGAATTTCCGGGAGTGGAGGATTATGCGAGAGTGGTACACCAGTCTATATTTATGGGCAATGTTGCCGCATGGTCGTACATAGATCCACAAGGGAATACAACAGTATTTAACGAGGAACGAGTTTATAACGTTGATCCTTCCTTTCTCACCATCTTTTCCTTTCCGTTTGTCTATGGAAATCCCGAAAACGCCTTGCAGGACGCCAGCTCCGTTGTGATCTCGCAGACAGTATCAAGAAAGTTTTTCGGAGATGAGAACCCATTGGGAAGGGCGCTCCTCCTGAACGGTGACCGGCCGTTTACGATAACCGGAGTATTTCGTGACATTCCCGACAACTCGCACATCAAGTTCGACATCCTGGTCTCGTATTTCCTTACCCAGGCATGGGGAGGTGGGTGGAAACATAGCTGGGATTGGAAGTGGGCCGAATATTATACTTATGTCTTGCTGAAACCGAAGGCCAGCCGCAGCACGGTGGAAGGCGGCTTACAGGACCTTGTAAAAAAGTACCTGGGAACTCAAATGGAGGAAAGAAATATTGATTACCAGTTTCATTTGCAACCCATTGCTGACATCCACCTTCGATCGCCTGACCTGTCAAAGGAGCGCGAAGTACATGGAAGTGAGCGGATGGTATACTTCCTGGTGATCATTGCTGTATTGATCCTGGTTATAGCCTGGATCAACTATGTCAATCTTTCCACCTCCCGGTCGGTCCAACGCGCCCGGGAGGTAGGCATGAGAAAGGCCATCGGGGCATCGAAGCAGCAATTGATCACGCAATTCTTGTTTGAGTCGGCGATGGTCAACTTCCTCGCCATCATACTCGCTTTCATTTTCGTCATCGCGGCGCTGCCGTCCTTCAATCAGCTCACAGGAAAAAATATCAACACCGGCATTCTCGATATGCTTCTTTCAAATCCACCCTCGTTTTGGATCATACTGGCCGGAGTGTTTTTATTTGGTTCATGCTGCGCAGGATTGTATCCGGCGTTTGTCCTTTCATCCTATCGTGTGGCTGCAGTACTCAAAGGGAAATTTTTTGGGTCCCGGTCCGGCATCGCACTCCGTAAAGTTCTTGTTGGGTTTCAATTTGTGATCTCCGTATCGCTGATTGCCGGAACCCTGATGGTGTTCAGACAGGTTTCGTTCATGCGAAACCAGGAACTGGGGTACGCGAAAGATCAGCTCCTGGTGGTGAAATCACCTCTTGTTGCCGACTCAACCTTCCGTGAAAGGCTTGAAGCATTCAAAACGGAGGTAAAAAGGAATACTAATGTCAATGGAATGGCGCCATCGAGCGAGATTCCGGGAAGGATGATCTCACAATTGAACTATGTACGAAACAGGGATGCTGGTTTAGAAGATAATTCGCTCGTCTATCATCTTCATATTGATAAGGACTTCCTTAACACGTATGGCCTCGAGTTAGCCGCAGGGCGGAATTTTCGGGACGATGATCGCCTGAATGGGAATGCAGAGGGTGAAAATCCACCGATGCCCGTAATGGTTAACGAAAAGGTCCTCGAATCCCTGGGATATCAAAATGCCGATGAAGCGGTTGACCAATTGGTATACTTTGGACTCGGTGAGCGCGCCTGGCTGGGCACCATCGTAGGCGTCGTAAAGAATCATCACCAGCGATCACTGAAAGACGGCTACGATCCCATACTTTTCTTTCCGGCACCTGGGTTTTCGGGACAGTATTTCACCATAAACCTGACAATAAACAATCCGTCTGAAACAATTTCATACATTGAGGATCAGTATGAACGGGCTTTTCCCGGAAATGCGTTTGAGTACTTTTTCCTGGATGGCTTCTTCGACCGGCAATACGCAGCCGATCAGCAATTCGGTAAAGTGTTCGGGTTGTTTTCGGGGCTTGCTATTATAGTTGCCTGCCTGGGGCTGTTCGGACTTTCCACGTTCATGATCTCCCAAAGAACCAAAGAGATTGCAGTAAGGAAGGTGCTGGGGGCTACAATATCAAGCATGGTATATTTATTCTCCCGGGATTTTGTGAAGCTCACCGTGCTTGCCAATGTAATCGCTTTGCCCCTCGTGTACCTGGCTGCGCAACGATGGCTCAGCACCTTTGCTTTCCATACCAATATTGGATGGATGATCTTTCTGATCCCGGCCGTGCTGCTGCTGATCATATCCGTGGCGACGGTGGCCGTTCAAACGGTCAAGACCGGGCTGGCGGATCCGGTAAGGTCATTGCGGTCGGAATAGCGAGGGCCCAGGGAGCCCAAGGCAATGCGGGGGGTACGCATTCCGCCTCTATATTCCCTCCGCGGCGGCGGAACTCCGCGTGATAGTTGTCACTCGTCAGAGCTGAGCGACTGTCGAGGGAGGGGAGATGAGGCTATAATGACAGTTGTTATATTGTATCCGAAACCACCAGACCCGTATGGGACTATCCCCCTCCGCTGTTCCCCCTCCCCCATCCGGTCTGATGCTGGTCCCGCTTCTGGGTTTCCTCCTCCTCTCCGTGATATCCCCGGCACAAGTGCATTCACCCGACATCTTTCTCACCCGCGCACGCGACAGCGCGCAGCATTATGCCGCCACCCGGCCAGCAGAAAAAGTATATCTTCATTTTGACAAGTCCATTTATTCCGCCAGAGATACTTGCTGGTACAAGGCATATGTGGTGAATGCCTCTGACTTATTCCCAGCGGGACTGTCAGGCGTTCTTTATGTAGACTGGATCGATCCGAAAGGAAATCTCCTCTCTCACCAGCAACTTAAGCTAATGGACGGAGAGGCGCATGGCGACTATTCCTTTAGTCTGAATGCAACGGAAGGAACTTACCACGTGAGGGCATATACACAATGGATGAGAAATGATGACACGGACTTTTTCTTTTCCACTACCCTGAGCGTTGTGAATGTGTTCATACCACCTACCTTAGAGGCCAGCACCACTGCCAGTTCGCCCGCTACGGATCTGCAATTCTTCCCGGAAGGAGGTACTGCTGTGAATGGGCTCCCCTCCCGAATGCCCTTCAAGGCCATCGGACCGGACGGAAACGGTATCGATGCGGAAGGCCAGATCGTTGATGAAGAAAACAGGTACGTAACCTTCTTTCAAAGTGTCCGTCGCGGAAAAGAATTCTTCCCTAAAGGCATGGGAATCTCCACCATCACCCCCATGGCTGGGAAATC
>DATBVZ010000228.1:0-2639 GCA_036515095.1 Cyclobacteriaceae bacterium
AACTCTTTCGTAACATACAGAAACCTTTGCCTGACATCGGACCCCCTGAAAAAGCACCGCATGTACATACCCACATTCGCATGCACCCCTTCAAGCGCATCTTCATGGTTCTCCACAATATTGGGTCCTGCTGCCAGGAGACCACTTACGACACTTCGCGAACTGTGTTGTTTGCGGGCTGTTATGATCGTATCAAAACGGTGGTTTTCCAGATCACGCATGGAATAGCCGATATCCACAACGATGTCATAGTAAGCTTCCCGTTCCTTCCCGGTGTCCGTTTCCGTTACCTCTACTTCGGTTTGGCTAAAGTAAGCGTCAAAATGCGTGATAATCACTCCATGCGTGGCGGCGTGCTCAGCAAACAAAGCCTGCAGGCTGCTGTCAGCGTCATGGGGTTTAATTAATAGTCCGGGTTCTACAGTCACTGGTGAAAGAAATTCCCGTTCCAATGCCGCTGCTGCAGCCCGTGTGGTTTCATCAACCAAACCGAGGAACTGCAATTCTTTGTTGCCGCGGTATCCCTTGCTCCTCACGTCAAAGCCATTGGCGACAATCAACTTCGATGGCCGGGGTTCAACCGGCCGGGGCGGGTAGGTTACGATAGTATTCTGTATCACCGCAGGCATATAGCACCCTGAGGCAAAAAAAGCCAGCAACAGAAGGGCAGTACGGGACAGTAAACAATCCGTTGGGTTATTCATGGACGGTGTAGGCTTGAGTCTCGTTACCAAAAGTAACAGTCCTTACCCAATGTTGCATGGCATTTTATACTACTGAAGATACCGGACGTTGCGCAATTCCATAAAAAGCCTTAGAAGCCATGCAAAACTACTGCATTGCATCAACTATTGACGAAATTGCAGTTCAGAATCTCCATTTACCGAATCACAAAATCCATTTAATATGAAACAGCCATCTTTTTCAGCGCTCACCCTTCTGGCATGCTTTACCGTGATCCTGATGGGATCAGGAGCCCAGCAGGATACATTCGACAAGATCAGTGTTCGCGAATTTGAACTGGTAGATGACCAGGGCAAACAAAGGGTTTCCATCAAAGTTGAGTCGGAAGGGGAAGTTGTCTTCCGGCTTCGGGACAAAAATGAAACAATTCGTATAAAGATCGGGGCCGATGAAGAAGGCTCAGGATTTGTGCTGCTTGATGAAAATACGAATCCGGGCATTCACGCCCTGGTGAAAAAGGATGGGACGAGTTTTACGGTGATGGACAAGGATGGGAGGAAGAGGAGGTATTAGGGTCCCAAAGGCTGACGCAAGGCAGGCAAGCACATCAACGTATCAGGAACTTCTTCAAGTCCGGGTGGAATTGTGAGGTAAGGAATTCGGTGATGGTGAATTCGGCCAGCTTGTGGATGCAGAAGGGATCTTCCCGCATGATCGCTTCTACATCCGTCTTTGAACCGGCAAGCGCCAGGATGATCCCTCCCGTGCGTGGAACCTTCCTGCCGGAAGCTACGAACATATTCTTCCTGTAGTATTTCCGAAGAAATTTTACGTGATCCGCCATATGCGCGTCCAGCTCCCCTAGCGGAACTATATAGTTGAGGTCGATAATGAACATGGCCAACGGAAACCCTAGCTGACAACTACTGCCCTCCTCTTGTGATAATAAATATACGACAAGGCGCCAAGTCCGAATGGAATCACCATGGTTAACATCATCGGATCAAATCCGTTGGCAGCAATACCCGAATAGGTGGCACCTATAAGATCAAAGAACAATCCGGCATATGCCCATTCCTTAATACGCGGGAATCCCGGAACGACAATCGCTATCACACCCAGGGCTTTTGCCACCCCAAGAAAAGCGATCAGGTATTTCGGATAACCGAGGCCCGTGATAAAGGTAATCGCATCGGGTGTTACCAATATATCGGGTATTGCGGAAAACATCATAAAGGCTCCGAAGAGGCCCGTGAAAATCCAATAAAGGATGTTTGTCTTTTTCATGAGTAATAAGGATTTGAGTTGATATTGGGTTTCGAATTCCTACGCAACTTACCGCGGATAAGGGGAATTGTAAATGGTAAATCCGACAATTTCAGGGGTGCTTTGCGACAGGTTCTAACGGTTGCCTCTGCAGCAAAAAAATTAGCCTAATGGTAAAGGTCCCGCCACGCCCATCGCGTTACCTGGTAAGAATTCAGCAAAATCCAAGTGGTGATGGCTGAAATGCCTGAGATACAAAAGACAGTCAGGGTGAGCTCCCATTATTCTGCTTTGGTGCGGGCGGACGATCGCTGCATATCCGGGTCCCTGCCACCCCACTCCATACTCATTTTCCCACAATTCACCGGACATCGGAATTGATGCAGGCAACCGGGAGGATGATCATGCCGGAGGACTATTGCTTTCGACAGTGCTTAGACGCATCTTAGCAGATTCAAGAAACACAAGGGAAATTGATAAGTACTCAAGGATGAGATGAACTATGCAGTTATTTTTTGATCCTGCCTGTACGCCGCGCCCTGAACCATAATCTTTCACTATGAGAATCAGGCAGCGGCTCATTGTTATGAACTTCCTGGAGTTCTTCATCTGGGGAGCATGGCTGATCTCTCTCGGCGGTTATCTGGGCGGGACGCTTGGCTTCAGCGGCACGGAAATCGGCGCGGTCT
>DATBVZ010000229.1:0-3734 GCA_036515095.1 Cyclobacteriaceae bacterium
GGGAATACTCTATCTTACGGTAGCTATGCTGCCGCTGTTCATCAGCCTTTGCGCAAAACAGTTGTATGCAGACGAAGTCACCGGAGACACCCAGCTGGTGTTGCCCGCAATGGTTCTCGCCCATACTTCTATGCCCATTCAGATCTTGTTTTTTGGATCGCTTCTGAGCGCCATCATGAGCACGACCAGTTCAGCGGTTTTGGCGCCCGCTGCGATACTTTCTGAGAATATCATTAAACCTTTGCTGCACGGCAAACTATCGGACAGCCATTTGTTGTTGTGGACGCGGATATCCATATTGGTCATCAGTGGGGCATCTGCGGCAATGGCCTGCTGGCGTACTAACATTTATGAGTTGGTGGCGGGATCGTCAATCATGAGCCTCGTATCACTGTTTGTGCCCATGGCGGCGGGGATGTACTGGAGAAAGGCAACGCCATTGGGAGCTCTGCTGTCCATGATCGCAGGTACCATTACCTGGATATATTTCGAATGGTGGCCCGTAGCCATACCGGCACTCGTTCCTGCTCTCATCGCCAGTTTGACGGCGATGATCGCCGGGTCAGTCTGGCCTGTGAAAAGAATTTATACGTTTAACTATGATCAGAATAGAAATTGACCGGGTTGATGAGCCCTTCCATCTGGAGGCCAAAAACGAAAATGGCAGTTCCGTGCACATCGACGCATCGCCGGCTATCGGTGGAAAAAACCGCGGCATGCGGCCCATGCAACTGGTACTTTCAGCCCTGGGCGGATGCAGCACAATCGATTTAATAAACATTCTGCGCAAGCAAAAGCAGCCGCTTACTGACATCCGGATTACGGTGACAGGCGAAAGGGAAAAAGACGCAGTGCCATCGCTCTTCACGGAAGCGCATATTCATTTTAAGCTTTATGGTAATATCGACCAGGAAAAAGCCAGGAAAGCCGTAAGTTTGGCGGTCGATAAGTATTGCTCCGTCGCAAAGACCCTGGAAAAAACGGCTACCGTTACGCACAGTTTTGAGATAGTAAAGGAACACTAGTCCATGTCAGACATCGATAAAGATAAATCAGAGTTCGATAAATTTGAAACCCGGGCAATCCGTGGCCACGAGCAGAAGACTCCTTTTCGCGAGCACTCCACAGCGCTGTTCCTTACTTCCAGTTTTGTGTTCGATGATGCTGAGCAGGCACGGGCCATGTTTGCGGATGAAATTGAAGGAAACATCTATAGCCGTTTTTCTAATCCCAATACAACGGAGCTTGTTGAAAAGCTTTGCAGTCTGGAAGGAACGGAGGACGGCATCGCGATGGCCTCGGGGATGGCCGCCATGTTTGCGAGCATGGCTGCCCTGTTGAGTTCCGGTGATCACGTGCTGGCTTCGCGGTCGCTGTTCGCCTCTACCCACCAGGTTCTGAATACGATTTTCCCCCGCTTTGGCATTTCCCACTCGTATGCCGAACTCACCGAGCCGATTGAGAGTTGGGAAAAGAGGATCCTTCCCAGCACCAGAATGATCTTTGTGGAGACCCCATCAAATCCTGCACTTGACATTGCTGATCTGGAACAGTTGGGAAAGCTCGCCGAAAAGCATAACCTCATACTAAACGTAGACAATTGTTTTGCGACACCCTACCTGCAAAATCCAGCAAAATGGGGCGCTCATCTGGTCACTCATTCTGCCACCAAATTCATCGACGGACAAGGAAGGGTAATTGCCGGCGCGGTGCTGGGAAAACGTGAGCTCATCAGCACGGTAAGGTTCTTTGCGCGACATACCGGACCTTCACTCTCTCCTTTCAATGCCTGGATACTTTCCAAAAGCCTGGAAACGCTTGCTGTCCGGATGGACCGGCATTGCCAGAACGCCCTTCAACTGGCTCAGTACCTCGAGGGAAGCGATCAGGTGCAGAGCGTCAAGTATCCTTTCCTGGCAACCCACCCGCAAAACGAACTGGCGCGAAAGCAAATGAAGCTCGGCGGCGGTGTGGTAACCTTTGAAGTCAAGGGGGGTATCGAACGGGGCAGGAATTTTCTGAATGCGTTAAAGATGGCATCCCTTACGGCGAATCTGGGCGATACGCGTACGGTTGTTACGCATCCTGCGTCAACGACGCACTCCAAGCTGTCTGACGAGGAGCGGTCAGCCGTTGGCATTTATCCCGGTTCTATCCGGGTATCGGTCGGACTGGAAGATATAAGTGATATTATCTCAGACATCCTGCAGGCCATGGATGCCTCTAAACCGTAGCAGTTCCTAATAGGCCTCCATTTCCGGATCGATTTCCCTGGCCCACTCCAGTATGCCGCCCTTCAGGTTGTACAGGTTATCGAATTTATGGTTGCGCTCAAGCCACTGGATCGCCTCGCCGCTTCTTCTTCCGGTGCGACAATACAGCACCACCCGCTTGTCTCTGGCTATCCGGTCTACTTTCTGAGGGATCTCGTTCATCGGTATCAGTTCTCCTTCCAGGTTGGCGATGTCGTACTCGTGCGGCTCCCTTACATCAATAAGTTGAAAATCAGTGCCTGATTCTTTCAGATCCTTAAGTTCATCAACAGTTATTTCCTTCATGCCGTTTGTATTATCGTCCGTGCGCAAAGATTTATTATTCTCCTGACTTTTACCACAAAAAAGGTCATAATCAATTAAGTGGTCTATCTGCGTTCTCGTCCCGCGACTCCGGAACCTCAGCACCATGTGTTCCATGGTCTCGGCATCCAGCACAAGCAACCGGTCGGTCAATGGCGCACCCACCCCGGTGATCACTTTCAACACCTCCGTTGCCATTATTGTTCCGATCATACCGGGCAGTACGCCGAGCACCCCGCCTGATTCGCAATCGGGAACGCTGCCTTCTTCGGGTGGCATCGGGAAAATATCCCTGTAATTCGATGTAAACGTTCCGTCGGCCTGCCTGAAATTAAAGACAGCTACATGCCCTTCAAATTTCAGAATGGATCCGTATACGAGCGGCTTATTCAGAAGTACGCATGCGTCATTCAGCAAATAGCGTGTTGGAAAATTATCCGTACCATCGATCACCACATCATAGGTCTGCACGACTGGCAGTGCATTCTCCGAGGTTATCCTGACTGGATAGGAGATAAATTCGACATGGGGATTAAGTTCTTTCAGCCGGCGTGCTGCCGTTTCCGATTTTGACGCACCAATGTCATCCACCGTATAAAGAACCTGACGTTGCAGGTTAGAAAGTTCCAGGTTGTCCTGATCGACAATCCCAATTCGCCCCACGCCCGCCGCGGCAAGGTAGAGCAATGCCGGACATCCCAGCCCTCCTGCGCCAACCACCAGGACGGAGGACGCCTTGAGCTTCAGTTGCCCGTCCATACCCATCCCTGGCAAAACCAGATGCCGGCTGTAACGATTTAGTTCTTCACGTGATAGTTGTTCCCGCATATGCCACCAAAGATAAACGTTTCCCGACCGGTTTCCAGTATTGAAGTGCCTGCCTCGCGCAAGCCTTCAGCATGGCAGGCAGGTTGGGGTTCCTATAATACCCTTACCCCCATGCCAAAATCAAAGCCGCTTCAGCACAAGATCGGAGACTGTCTGTCCGATAGCCAGTGAAGAAGTTGCAGCAGGGGAAGGAGCGTTGCATACGTTTACAACATGCTCCTCCTCTACGATCATGAAATCGTCAACGAGGCCTCCCGTACGGTCGCAAGCCTGTGCACGAACGCCTGCGCCGCCTTCAACAAGATCACCTTCTTTGATTTCGGGAAGCAT
>DATBVZ010000230.1:0-4360 GCA_036515095.1 Cyclobacteriaceae bacterium
TCCTTCACCGCCAATCCGATTGCCTGCGCCGCGGCCAATGCCAGTTACCACTTGCTCAACCAGCCTTCATGCCGGGAAAACATCATTCGGATTGCGGGGGATCACAAGAACTACGCAGACAAGGTTGGCAACAACGTGCATGTGCGGGAAGCCAGAACACTGGGGACTATTCTGGCCATTGAACTCGAGGCCGGCGTTACCGCATATGATAATGCAATCGCCAGATCTATCTACACGTACTTTCTGGACCGGGACATCCTGATCCGCCCGTTGGGAAATGTAATTTACGTACTACCCCCCTATGTGATCAACCGTGAAGAGTCCACTACCATTTATTCGGCTATTGACGAATTTCTGGATCAGCTGTAAACAAAAAAACCCGGCAATTGCCGGGCTCTGTTTGCTATTGCTTGTACTTGAAGGATCGCGTAATCCCAAACGTATAGTGGATCCCCAGCTGGAGTCCCACAAGCAGGTTTGCGCGGTTGCCAAACAGGTCACCGCCTTCTCCGTTTTTGATGGCTTCGATGACGTCGCCGTTGCGCATATCCGTAAGGCTATAGTTTGCACGAACCTGCGTGCTGAGGTAAAGGTGTTTTGAGAGATCGATGTCGATTCCAAAGGCGGCGGCAATCTGAAACTCTGTGTTCTTAAATTGATCCGCTTCTTTGGTCAGCAAATCAGTCGGCGACTGTTCGGGCGCGTCATAGGTGCCATCACCGTTATCCACTGCGCCGGGAGGAAGTTGAAAGTCCGGACTATCAGGCATCTCAAACGTTCCTGCCTGATATTGAATGCTCTCAACGGCATCGGTGAGTATGGACAATTGCGGGCCAATATTAAAGTTGGAACGTACGGCGCCATTTCCACCGCTCATAAAACGCATGAGCAGCGGAAGGTGGACGTAGTTCAGGTCAACTTCCCGCTGTCCTTTTATCTGGTTGGCAGCATCGATGATCTCAAATACCTGGCCTTGTTTCGAAAGTATGGACTCGAGAGAGAGTCCGAATGTCCTGCCGAAATCCACACCAAAGCTGAAGCCGACAGGAGCCATGTTGTACGTATATTTAGAATTGTATCGCGGATCTTCCGATAAACCCTTATCCAGCACAAACGTAGCATTTACTGCTGTCGTCATACCCAGGTGGATTTGCTGAGCCATACTCTCTGCAAAAAATGTCCAGGCAAATAGCACAATCGCCAATAACCTTAAGCTCCTCATTGTTGTGATGTGTTAGTTCGAAAAATTAAATACGGAGAGGTCAAAAAAGTAACCTCTAAGGTAACGGTTTGATTATCAGGGAACCCTGGTATGTAAGATATCCGGTAACTTTCCCGGATTTCGAGGGCTGCAGGCTGCAAAAGTTGGTTTCCAGGGGCGGGGACGTCATCAGTTTGCCGGAATGATCGTAGACATAAGTGAGGTTTTGTACCCGGTCGGTAATCGAGTAATACAGTTGTCCGGCGCCAAAATCAAAATACCGGACAAGTACCGGATTCATTCCGATATACGTATTGGTAGCGATTTCTTTTCCGTTGGCATCCAGAATGGCAAGGCCACCGGGTTCCTGGCGGACCATGCAGTACGATTTTCCGGTCTGTTCCTTCACCATACTGAATCGCGAGCTCACGGTTGATTTTATTAGGGTTTCGCGGGTATGGATCTTGCCATCCAGGTTAAACCTGATCCGGAATCCATCCCTGGACACGACGACAAAGTACGTATTGTCAGACCGGTTACCCAACTCCAGGTAGTAATCGCCTGTAGGTCGAGCGTCAAGATTCAGCGGGAATCCCTTCTGCGGCTCCCCTCTTCGGTTCATCAGGTAGACCCTTCCATCGCGCCGCATGGCGATCAGGTAATCCCTGCCCTTTATGCGGTGGTGGCGCGGGGCGCAGAACAGGTCGTTCTCTACGTTATTGGCATCCCACCCTTCCAGGTTTGTGCCCTGCTTATCATACATCCAGATCCTGCCGGATTTGTCCGCTACCAGAAAACGATAATTCTTGCTATGATCGTAGTCGACCATGCTTGTATATTCAACCGTCGTGGTCTTAAGTTCCACAGGGAAAGGAGGAACATAATTGCCAAGCCGGTCGATGATGTGCAGTTTTCCTGTGGTGGCAAAGAAATATTGAAGCTTGCCGTTCTTGTAGTAGTCGACCTGGAACACCTCTCCGACGATAGGAGCCCCGAGCGGCAATGACCACAGCACGTTTCCGTTCGCAGCAACGAGATGGACATGGTTTGTCGAATCCTGTAACAGAACCTCTGACGTCTTGTCAACATGGCTTCTGACTACAAACGGTGGTCCCGATAGTTGGGAAGGAAACCGTGTGACAACCATTTGGTTTTCCGGAGTGCGTTCGGGAGCCGGAGTCTCCGGTTGTTCATACTGCCAGGAGACGTTGGTATAGAAACTTTCATTCAGGTGGCTGAATTGCAGGGCGCCCATTCCCACGGACGCGAGCAGCGTTCGGTTGTCGCGAATGAAGTTGTTCCATTTGTCATTGAGAGAACCCCTCAGGATATTCCAGATGCGGGGCGTATTGATATAGAGGCTGACGTTCGACTCCAGCAGCGTTGATTCCAGAAACCGGTTTTGCAGCACCGATTTTCCCCAGGTCTCTTCCCGGTCGATGTCCTCAAGAAATGATTTCAGTTCCTCCAGGTCTTCCCCAATTAATATTGTATTTCCGATAGCCGTATAATAGGTCTCGTCAAACCCCAGAACGAAAGGCGCAAATATTTTTTCGGGAAATCTGAAGACCGGCAATTGCCGTATCTCGTAATCCGAATAAGGCTCAAAGAAAACGGTATCGACGCTTAATTTCCTTGCCATGGTATTGAATGTTGTCATCCATTCACCGGCCGATTCAGTTTCGACGATAAGAATCTTTGACAAATCCTGGCCGCCTGATTCTACATAACACACACCCACCTCATTGTCGACCGAAGCATACAGATTGCGGAGATTCACGTCGAGCGATCGCGACAGTTGACTGAGCGTGTCGTCGAGGATCGTTTTGCGTTCGGAATACCGGCTCAGCTTCGAAGCGAAGTCTTCACCTTCACTGATCCCGTAGGTGGCGAGCATAACGGTACGGTTGGACACATACTGTTTGATTCCGAAGGAGGTCGGGAACTGTCCGCTGAAAACCGAGAGTACCGAGCCGTCATTTGCATCTTCGAGGCTGAATCCATTAAGAACAATATTTTTCTCAGCCGCTTTGATATCCAGAACGGCTGCTTTGCCAAAATGCCTGATGAGATCGGCATTGAGGTTAGGGGAAAACACGGAGAGCCAGCGTGAGAAGTTCTGTAAATGGACATAGAGGTTACCCGCATCGTTTTTCAGCTTAGGCATTTGATGGATCTCGCCAAGACTTTCTCTGAATCCCGGCGCGCTGCGATTACCGTAGGCGCGGACGACATCTTCGATCAGAAAGGGGGTAAAGCTTCCGATCCAGATGTTCTCAAGGTACGTCCAGGAAAAGACGGATTCCGAGGTTCCCAGTTCGTGTATGGTGACGGTATTGAACACGCGTTGTGACGAGCGCATGCCGGGTTTGCTTTTCCAGTCCTGAACGGTGGCTTCCACGAGGTTTCTTTCATTCGCATCGGCCATCGGCAGGTAAAAGATGAAATCAAAGTCATCCTTTTTGGTGATGTGCAACGATGCCAGTGATCCCGGTTTTTGCCGGTTAAGGAGGCTGACTATTCGTTGCACAGAATCCTGCTGTTTGTTGTACAGCGCCGCCTTCATGATGATTTCCCAGATGGATGTGTTCTTCACGGGGTCCACGCACGCGGTGCAGCTGCTGGCTTCGTATACGGCTACGGCCCCATGCGGGACAATCTCCCAGGGTGTCAGTGCATGCTTCAGGAAATACTTTTCGTAGGCAAAATAACCGGCTATTGATAAAGCGACGATCCCTATAGTAATAAGCAGTGGTGCTTTTTTCACACGAAAAAAATTGCTTTCAAGGTCACGAAGATATGAGGCTCAATCAATAATGACAAACCGGCATTGGTCAGGGGCGTTTGGGACACCGGTATTCAAGGTTTTGATGCCGCATGGTTCCAAAAAAAGCCCCGGGGTTTCCGGGGCTTAAAGCAAAACTGATCGAATGGCTTCTAACTGCCCTCTTGGCAGGCAGGATCTGAAGGTTTATTCCTGTCAATCCTTTGATCCTGGCCATCCTGATAATAAAAGAAAGGCAACGACCTGCCGCCTCGCACATGCTTTCCGCGGGCAGGCAGGCTTACTCTCCCAGGTTTTATCCCAGTGCCATCATGATAATCCCATAAATCCCATAAATCATGGCCCAAAAAGAAAAAACCCCGGACCTGACGATC
>DATBVZ010000231.1:0-6401 GCA_036515095.1 Cyclobacteriaceae bacterium
ATAATCGTCATGGACACGGAAGGCCAACCCCTGAACGGCGCCGGTATCCTGCTGTATGAGATACATTCCATTTTCGCTAAAGCGCACTTCCTGTCCCGCGCTGACCCGAAACGTGGAGTCCGGCATGATAGTGCCGGATACCCGGGCAAGGGCTTCGGAGAAGGCCGGCGCGGCGGCCGGGAAGTCATCAGAGTAATACGAAACTACGGCAGGTGTACCGCCTGACATTCCTTCCACGCTGACAGGTTCCCCGCCAGCCAGGTACTTTTTCATCACGGCCGAATCGCCTTTCACAAGATAGCTGTTGACCGGGTATTCGCTCCGAAGCAGCAGGGGATAGTACCAGACTTGCTTCATTGCCAGGTTGACAACGCGTGCATTAATTACCCCCGACACGGCACCCTGCGGAAAACGAACGCGTCCCCGGATCATTGCCCCGGACGTCACCATCTCAACCGTAACCGCCGAATCTTCATTCAATAACCTGCCCACCTTGTCCTTCAGGTTGTCCCGGGCCTCCCACTGGACAGTATATTCGTCAACGGGTCTGGTCCCGTCCGCGAGTTTCAACTCAAACAAAATTATCCATTCATTTGCTGTTCTGACGGGCGTTAAGGTAAAAGTAAAGGGACTCGCTGTTTGATAAAGATACCCGTAGTTGATGTCTTCCAGCGCCTGGCTTGTCGCAGCAACAGGAAGCATGAAAAGAAAGTAAAAGAATAGTGTGCCTTTCATCCGCAAATTTACACTTTGAAAATTAAAGAAGGTTTCGGAATTATTCGACTCCCGTGAGGTATTTTTGTGCCGCCCATGGCTAAAGTATACACAACGGAGATCACTTCAGAGAAAATTACCTCGGATAATCCCATACATCAACGATTATTCAAGGCATATGTTATTGCAAAAGCTTATGCCACAGGTGAACTGCTGGAAGCAGGCTGCGGTGAAGGTAGGGGAATCGATCTGTTGAAACCGCTGGTGAAGCACTATACCGCCGTCGATAAGATTGAAACGGCAATCAACGAACTGCGAGAAAAGCATCCGGATTCAACCTTTCTTGTCTCAAACATCCCTCCCTTCAACGGCCTGAAGGATGACGCCTATGATAGCCTGATAAGCTTCCAGGTAATCGAACACATTAGCGATGACCTGCTCTTTCTTAAGGAGATCCGGCGCGTCTTGAAGCCCGGCGCGACAGCATTGGTTACCACACCCAACCGAATGCTGTCGCTCACCAGAAACCCGTGGCACATCCGTGAATACACCGCCCCCGAATTAAGGTCGCTTGCTTCAAAGGTTTTCGCTGAAGTTACCATAAAGGGAATAACCGGCAACGAGAAGGTAATGAAGTACTACCAGGACAACAAAAGGAGAGTTCGACGGTTTACCCGCTGGGATATTTTTAATCTTCAGCACCGGCTTCCCGCAGCCGTGCTCAGGATTCCTTATGAGATCCTTAACCGCTGGAACCGTAACAAGCTGCAAACGCAGGATAGCAAGCTCGTATCGGGCATCCACCACAACGATTACCGGGTAATCGATGACGCAGAAGCCGCCCTGGACCTGCTGCTGATCGTGCGGAAGTAAGCTACCAGAAGAACGCAAGCTGAAGCTTCACCAACCGCGGACCTCCGGGTGTGAAATGAATTTCAGAAACAGGCGATGATTCATCGTATAACCTGGATTCGGTGTCAAACTGCGCCTCGTTCCAGTAAACATTAAAGAGGTTCTGGATTGAAAATCCTACCTCATACCGGTGCCGTGAATAATTTATTACAAGATCAGTAAGCATATATCCCTTTGCTGTTGTGGTGTTGTATTCATTCGCCGGACGATCACCAAGGTACCGGTACCGAAGGCTGCTGCCGATCCCATGATGGTTTTTAAGGGTCAGTCCGCCGGCGCTGGATATAACCGGGGCAAGAGGAATGTGATCGCTGCCTTCAGGTTCATCGCGTGAAAACGGATGGGTAAGGTTCAGGTCGCTGTCAAGGAATAAGCCGGGCAACAATCCTGTGAGGTGCTGACCGGTCGCAACCTAATATCAACCTGCGACAGCGCCGTGACAGGCCGGCCAGTTCCCGCACTGACCACTATATCGGCCAACACCACCTTGCCCGGTGAGAGCAGAAAATCCCGGATCAGTTTGCCGTCAGCGGCAATAGATACCCTCTCATGCAGCGATGTGTATCCGATATGCGTGACAACAATTTCGTAGTCGCCGCCTGCGATTCCCCCAATTTGAAAGCGACCCTGGTGATCTGTCAAAGTGCCCTTCTCCAACGACGCAACCACAATGTGGGCGCCTGCCAGTGGGTCCCCGGTAGATTCGTTCATCACTATACCAGTCAACACCGCCTGGGAATAGCCCATCAGTGGGAACACTACCATCATGAAGAGAATACAACTGTTGTTTTTCGAAGAAGGCATCGTGCTCAGTTCAATTCATCGATACTGCGTTGCAATGCCTTCGTTAGAACAGGGCCCAATTCAAATGAACTCCCGGCCGCCTCTTCCAAAAGCTTTCGTGACTGCCGGTTGAGACCCGCTGATTTGCCTATCATGCCTGCATGATACAGGGCCTGAGGTTCAATCGTTTTTCCAACAACGTATTGATTGGCGACCTTCAGCGCATCATCGAATTGTCCGTTGCGGTAATAACCCCAGGCAAGCAGATCATAGGATTGCGGCGTTGGCCTGTTCTCTATTTCCCTCTTTGCGATAGCAATGCACTGTTCTGCATTGTCGTATTGATCAGCCAGTACAATGGCTCTGTATTTTCCATACATGGTGGCGTAACCCTCGCGGCCGGTTAATCTCATAAATTCCTCATAACAGGACTTCAGTTCGTCCGCATTACCTTCGGCTGCGGCAATCTCCGCCATCATCAGGTTCAGTTCAGGCATCTTATGATTCGTCGAAGAAAGGAACCTGATTATTTCCCGTGCTTCATCCATTTTTTGATCGTGCGATATTGCGATCCAGGCGATGCCTCGGAGCGCATAGGCGTATCCAGGGTCCCTGTCCAGCGCCAGAAGGTAGGCATGGTAGGCGTCACTGATCCTTCCCGCATGTCCGTACATATCGCCCAGGGTTGACAAGGTCCAGCAAGCCAGCGACCGGTTGCCCGAAATCCGGTGATAAGCCTTTTCCATTGCGGCAATAGCCTCCGTCTGATCGCCCGTCTGATCGAGCAGTTTGGCATTGCGGATGAGGTAGGTAAAGGCATTTTTGTTGTCGTATTTCTCCAGCATATGCCGGGACTTTGCATAGAATCCGCGTTCAAATGCCACATCGGCCAGGATTAAGTATGACGTTGACATTTGATCCCCGGTTTGCAGGGCCTGCCCGATGAAATGCTCGGCAGCACGAAAATCATGTCTTGTCATGGCGTTCAGCGTAAGCATTTGATACACGGATGCGCTGTTTGCAGCAGGATGCTCGAGTAAGATCCCGTAAATACTATCCGAACGAAACAGGTCGATCATTGCTCCGCGAGAATCAAATCGCGCTGAATAGCCGGCTGCCAGCTTGAAGAGTGATGACACATCGTTGGGCCTCCTGCGGAGTCGTTCGGACCAAAAAGCCAGATCGGATTCCTCATTGTCTGCAGTCATGATGAAGGCACCATTCAATGCATCCGTGTAGTCACCCCTCCTGGTAACCGCCTTCTTTTCTGAACACGAACAGGCAATACTCAACACCGTGAGTATAAAAAGGAATTGTCGCATAGTTGTTTTTTTTTAGGTCTTGAGTAAAAATGTCACCCCTAACTCCACCCTTCAGAAGGAGGTACCACCCGCCAACCGCGTTATCCGATGAGGCCGGGGGTGACTGGTGGCAACCTCATCCCATTGTTCGTCAATGAGGGGATGCCAGGTAAGGAAAGGTGGCGGAGAACCCTTTGTCATTGGCATCCACATGGTCATCCGTGAGTCCTGGATTCTCTGTGGCGTCCGGCCCCCCGAACAGGAGGATGAGCTCAACGGTAATGACATCGTCCGCGAGTGATCTGCCGGTGAGTACGTTAGTCCCATCGTAGAAGGTCGTCGCGCCATCCAGAGAAACCGACAGCACGTCCGTTGCCAGCACGCTGGTGAATGTCTCCGCGTCCAGACCAAGGAGATTTGTTGTGTATCCCGGATTCAAGGCAAGTAATTTATCCTTAAAGGCAGACGCGAATGCAGCGCCCATGTGGGAAGGAACGGTTGTGTTGAAGGCATCCTTGTCTCCCGTTGAAACGAAGACGGTGTTGATAGCAGGTCTGGCCATCTGGTCCTCCTGCACATACACCGCCGGTGAAGGACCCATATCGTTATTAGTATCATTGCAGGACGGGAGGCTCAGTACGGCAAAGCACATTGCGATGCCGGCAAGCGTATTAAGACTTGTTCTCATAGCTATATGGAATTGAATTGGTTTACATTTTTCTGTTTGATGTAGCCCAGGTATTGATGGAGGCAGAACTTCCCAGGGAAGACTTGGGAACCTCGATCACCAGGGAAAGTACATTTGTTCCCGCGAAGGTGTCTGTTCCGGGATTGTCGAAGGAAGTGGCCATTCCGGCAATAATTTCCTGAAAGGCACCCAGATCAAAGAAAAAGGGGTCGTCCCTCGGACCTGCAAATACCTTTACGCCATTTCCGGCGCCGCTGTTTACACCGCCACCATAGGTTGAAATGTTTGCTTCGGCGGTGACCATGCCAGCCAGTTCACTGTTTAGCCCCTTCATGGTCGGCGCTACCGGACCATAGACCCGAACCTTTCCGTTTTCAAATGTTGCCTGGATCACCAGGTCTTCAATGTTGTCCTTTGTGCCAGAGTTGTCAATATTGATTTCTACCATGACCTCTTCATCAAATGTTGCTGAAGCAGAGGCAGATGGTGACAGAAGTCCCTGGACGTTAACAACAAATACCAGGTTGTCGGGAGATTCGGGACTCTGAAAGGCATAGAAGTCCGTAATATCGGAGCCGTTTCCTGTTACTGCAGGCGAGTCAATGTGATCGGCAGCAATCAGGTACAATGCGGAGGCGCAGGCCATGAGGCTAAGGCCCGTCAGCATGAATTTTCTAAGAATCGGTTTTCTGATCATAATTGGAATAATTAGTTGTTAATGCCAGACATACGATTGATCACTGTCGCCTGGATTTCACCGGACGAAAAAAAGTATTCTTACCTGCAGGCGTGGGGATCTCAACGCAAGGCAGCAACTGTGCTGACAAGTCAAAATCAATCTTTTTCAATAACTTAGTCATAAAAATACCCTCCATCGCCTCTACCACGACCCATATTACCGAAGCCGAACTGATAAAAAGCCTGAGACGCAAGGATCAATCCGCCCTGGATTATCTTTACGATCACTATTCCGGCGCACTCTATGGAGTGATCGTCAGGATCCTGAAGCAGGATGATATTGCAGAGGAAGTATTGCAGGATGTCTTTTTCAGGGTATGGGAACGCATTGACCAGTATGATCCGGCGAGAGGAAAGCTATTTACCTGGATGATAAACATTGCACGCAATCAGGCGATCGACAAGACGCGGTCCGCAGAATACAATAAGAGTAAGAAAACCAGCACTATAGAAACAGTCGTAAGTAAGATCGATAACAGTGACTTTACGGAGCAGCGAATTGAAGGCATTGGTGTACCCGAAATCCTCAGACCTCTCCCGGATGAACAACGTTTTGTGATTGAGCGGTTGTATTTCGACGGCTACACCCAATCTGAATTGGCCAAAGAATTCAATATTCCGCTGGGGACTGTTAAAACACGTTTACGACTGGCCATGCAATTTCTGCGAAATTCATTGCAAAAAATTTGAATATAGAAGAATACATATCGTCAGGAGTGCTTGAGGCATATGCACTGGGGGACCTTGGAGAGAAGGAGCGCGCCGAAGTGGAAGGGTACCTTAGTGCGTATCCTCAACTTCGTGAGGAGTTGCAGCGAATAGAAGAGGCGCAGGAGCAGTTGCTTATGCGTGCGGCCGTACAACCCAGGACATCGTTAAAGGGGGAACTCATGAAGAAGATCCTGGTGACGCCTGACCGGGAGAAGGTCATTCCTTTGCGCAACACGCAATTCCCGATCTGGAAGTTTGCTGCCGCGGCCTCTGTACTGGCGGCGATCGCTGCTTCTTACCTCGCGTACGATTACCGGTCTAAATGGATTGACGCCCGGACGGACTACAGCGATCTCCTTGCACAGAATCAGCAGATGGCACAAGATTTCAACCGGGTCAACGAACGGGTTGATAAAATGGAAGGCGACCTTCGGGTCATTTCTGATCCGGCGTTCATCAGGGTGTTAATGGCGGGAACCGGAGCTGCCCCGCAGTCCAGCGCTTACGTATATTGGAACAGGAACTCCGACGAGGTCTTCCTGAAGATTGGAAGC
>DATBVZ010000232.1:0-2072 GCA_036515095.1 Cyclobacteriaceae bacterium
TTGGGCGTACAACTCCTGTTGAGCCTTTTCAAACTCGCCTTTCCGGACCAGGTCAACCAACCGCGATGCGATCTCTTTTGTGGTCATGGTCTTATTTTTTTGCGGCAAGGTACGAACCAGAGGGGAAGTTGAAAAACGCCATTCGACCGGTTTTTGGCTGATTTTCCTGGTCCTTCGCACACTGGCTGAACCGGATTTACCGCAGGTATACAGTTTCCGTACGGTCGCGCGATTTTCCCTATGAAGTTGAGCGCAACGGAGTTACTTTACAAGTCCGGTGATCGAAGCCAGGCATGGCTGATTATCTGGAATCGTCTGGAAGCATAAAACGTATCTGAAACAATTTTAACCCCTAAGTAGTATGAAAAAAACAATGGCCACGAAAGGCGTGATCCTGACATTAAGCTTTGCCTTGATGTCTTCTATTCTGCTCGCGCAGGGCGACAAGCCTAGTCCGCCGGCGACGGCTTCAGGGAAAGTAGGCGAAGCAAATGTCACCATCAACTACAGCAGTCCTGCTGTCAAGGGCAGGAAGATCTGGGGCGGCCTCGTGCCCTATAACGAGGTATGGCGTGCCGGAGCAAACGAGGCCACACTATTTGAAACAGACAAAGCCATTAAAGTAGAGGGCAAGACCCTCCCTGCTGGAAAATACAGCCTCTTTGCCACACCCGGAGAAAAGGAATGGACAATCATCTTTAACTCGGAAACCGGTCAGTGGGGTATAAAACGTGGTGGAGTTGCCAATCGCGATCCGGCCAAAGACGTATTATCGGTGAAAGTTACGCCCAAAAAATCGGCAAGCATGAATGAGCGGCTGGCGTATGATGTGTCGAACAAGGGCTTCGTACTCCGCTGGGAAAACCTTGAAGTACCCGTAGCATTAAATTGAGATTAGCCGGCGACGACCGCAGCGAATTCAAGTACACTCTTCATCATGGATCGCAAGAAATTTCTTAAAGCCCTTGCATTGGCTTCGCTAATCCCGGTTCCGTTCAGGCTGCCGGGAAATGTTGACTTGCCGGGCTCAGGTCCTTGCAGGACGCAAAGGGATGCGGAAGGTCCATATTACAGATCTGACGCACCTGCAAGGGATGTAATTGAAACGGCGGGAACGCCGCTGAGGATCGATGGCCGGATTGTCCGGAGTAACGACTGCAGCGCGCCGCTGGAAGATGCTGTAATTGATATCTGGCATTGCGATGCCAGTGGTAATTATGATATGAAAGGCTTCAAATGCCGGGGACAGGTTAGCAGTGGCACGGATGGTCGATATAGTTTCACGACCATCTTGCCGCCGCCCTACGGAAACCGTCCCCGGCATATTCATTTTAAGGTCAGGGCAAAGGGGTACCCTGAGCTCACAACACAATTGTATTTTCACGGCGACCCGAATCTAAAGAACGACTTCGCGCGCAATGCCGCAAGCGAACGGGTCATTACGCTCGCTACTGAGAATGACGGACTCCACAAAGGGGTGTTTGATATTTATTTGTGAGTCGGTGTGCAGTGTCCTTGGACCCGCTTCATTTTTGGATAACCTATTTCCATAGCAGATTGGTCAGTCCTTTTCGACACGATGTCGGTTCCCCCTGGGCAACAGTCCGAAATTCCAACGTGCGTTTTGTATGTCATCCCTACGGGACTGGGTTCCACATTACTACATATTCTACCGATATGTCGCCCCGGTGGGGCTGGATTTTCTTGCCGGATGATGGCCAACGGTTCAACCCGATGTAAATGCGACTAATTGCCATAGCCGTTCGCTGGCATGGTACCGGAAACGCATCGCACTGAAAACCGCCTCTGTCTTTTTGGTTTGTCAAGTATATTGTGGGCATGCGCATGACGAACAATAGCATCTTCTCTGATATGAAGATGGGGTTGTGGTTTGTCAGCAGGTGGTTTATTGGCAATCCACAGGGTGGTAGTATTCTTTTGGTCGAACCATTTGTTTCCCTGTATCCATCCTGTAGCGATGATTTGCAGCGGCTCAGACCTGTCTGTCAATTGAAGACCCTCGACTGTTGTCGCCTCTATCTCGTTGTCTTCATTTGGCATTGTGCCGTGAC
>DATBVZ010000233.1:0-6061 GCA_036515095.1 Cyclobacteriaceae bacterium
GCGGGTTTAGAGGCAGGGGGCGATAGGCTGCAGGCAAAGTAAAGTTATGTAGCTATCGTGACGCCCGTGAGGTTGGGCAGGAGTTGTAGCAGCTGAAGTCTGCAAGAAACCAAGCGTGACGCTTAACCGAAACCATCACTTATTCGCTCAATCACTCAACCCTAATCTTCCCCCAAGGCGAAGCAGTAGTATGCATTGCCGGGACGGGTCTCGGGTTTGCCTCCCCCGCCGGCGGCGATGACGATGTATTGCCTGCCTTTTACTTCATATACGGCAGGGGTTGCATAGCCTCCGGCATCCATCTGAAATTCCCACAACACTTTCCCGGTGTCTTTGTCAAAAGCCCGGAATCGTTCATCCATGGTCGCCCCAATGAAGACTAATCCGCCGGCAGTTACTGCGGCGCCACCCATGTTGAACGTTCCTGTTGGCGGATGGCCTTTAGCTTCCAGTTCCGGATATGTACCCAACGGAACCTGCCACTTGATTTTCCCCTCATCCAGATCAATAGCAGAGAGCGTAGCCCAGGGTCTCCGGTTTGCGGGATAACCTTCCGGATCGCGGAAGGGATTGTGGCCGGTTGCTACGTAAGGAATGTCGGAAGAAAAGCTGAGATCCGGTGCCTCCGATTTCTTATCCTGTCCTTCATCGAACAGGAAGCTCACTATCGCGCTACGCTCGTCATCCGTTAACATGGAAAATTCGGGCATCTGATTTTTTCCATTCATCAGCACGTGCATGGTGCTGTCCTTGCCGCGTCCCTTTGCGATTTCTTTCAGGAGGTTAAGGGAAGGAGAGCCCGGATTCCGCGGATTCCCAAAACCATGACAGGAGGAGCACATGCTGCCGTACAAGCGACGACCCAGCGCAAACTCGGTAATGCTTTCTTCGGTTTTCATTTCCACCATGGATATCCATTCCGCCTCGTTGCTGCAATTGACATACAACATACGCGCGTCGGGATCATAGGCTGCTCCGCCCCAGTCCGTCCCACCATTGAATTGCGGAAGCATAACGGAGCCTTCAAATGACGGCGGCGTGAATACAGTGCCTTGGTTCATCGGCTTCAACTGCGCTACGATGGCTGCCTCCGCCTCAGGCGTCAGGTCAGTGACGGCATTTTCCGTGAATTCCTGTACCGCATACCGCATCTCCTCCGGAGGAAACGGCTGTGTCGGCCAGGATTCTTCACCGGGAATTTCAGATGGAGGAACGGGTACTTCCTCAACCGGGAAGATGGGTACTCCGGTCATCCTGTCAAGGACAAACAGATGTCCCATCTTTGTTGCCTGTGCAACGGCATCAATTAGTTTCCCATCCCTTTTTACAGTGACCAGGTTTGGAGGACATGGGATGTCGTAATCCCAGATATCGTGATGGACAACCTGATAATGCCATATTCTTTCCCCGGTTTCTGCGTTGAGTGCCAGAATGCAATTGGCGAA
The DNA here is from genome assembly GCA_036515095.1 of Cyclobacteriaceae bacterium. Classification (GTDB taxonomy): domain Bacteria; phylum Bacteroidota; class Bacteroidia; order Cytophagales; family Cyclobacteriaceae; genus ZC4RG29. The sequence continues at coordinate 1,446 of DATBVZ010000233.1, forward strand.
CAAGTTCATTCCCGCGCGATTGCCGCCATAGTGATCGTAAGTAGGTGAGCCGGTTCCGCAAAAGACGATGCCACGTTCCTTGTCGAGGGTGAATCCACCCCAGGCGTTAGCACCTCCCGCCCGTGTCCACGCATCTTCCGGCCAGGTGTCGTACCCAAATTCACCCGGGTAGGGTATGGTATGAAAGATCCATTTCAATTCACCAGTCAATACGTCATAAGCCCGGATGTGTCCCGGAGCTGCCGGTCCGGGTCCTTCACCCAGGGTAGATCCAAGGATGAGCAGATTCTTGTAAATAATTCCGGGGGTGGCTGCCGTGACCCATGTAAAGCGGTCAGCTCTCCCCAAACCTTCGTACAGATCAACCTTTCCACCGGCGCCAAAGCCGGGTACAGGCTGTCCGGAGGAGGCGTCGAGGCCATACAGCGATGCACCGGCAACGTAGAATATTCGTTTCTCACCTTCGCGTTCCCAGTAGGTAACGCCGCGGTTTACGCCGGAAGCGCTCTCGCCTTTATAGGGATCGAACACCCACCGTTCCTTGCCAGTAACGGCATCCAATGCAACCACTTTAAGACCCGGCGTGGTGAGAACCATCATATCACCAATGACGATGGGGTTGCATTCAATGGTAGTCGGTGGGGACTCACGCATATCATGCATCCTGTAGATCCAGGCTACTTCAAGCTGATCAACATTCTCCTTGTTGATCTGGTCGAGAGAAGAATACTTCGATCCGGATTTGTCCCCGCCATAGATCCTCCAGGTGTTGAAGCTGCCTTCCGATTGCCGGCAGGATTGAATGAGAGCCAGTGGAAACACCAGAAGTATAATCAGCACTGACGCGCTGTGATTTTGATTCCTTATCATTGTCAGGTTGGCGGCGGGCGTTGATGGCTGACTAAGGTATGAAAAAAGTGTTGATGTGCCTGCCTGCCTCGCGCCAGCAATCAGGAGGGCAGGCAGGCTGCTGTCCTGAATGATCTTGCCTCAGCGACAACGCATAAGCACATAAATACATAAACGCGTTATATTGCGCCCGAAATTTAGAATACAACGAATACAAGGAATATGCGACTAGCACAGCTCGCCAGGAAGCTGGCCGTCAGGCCGGGGGAGATCGTGGCTTTCCTCGAAGCAAAAGACATACCGGCAGAAAAAGGGTCGAATTTCAGGTTGGAGGATGATCAGGTTGAGTTGATTTTGAAACATTTTGGTCTTCCTGGTGATCAGTGGCCGGCGGGAGCCAAAACGGATACCCTGCCCCCGGATGATCCGGCAGGAGATCCTGAAGTTCAACCCGGAGCGGTAGCCGGGATCGCCACGGCTGGATGGGATGCGACTGAGGGGGCAGAGGCTTTGCGCAAAGAGGAAGAGATCAAGGTAATTAAGGCGCCCAAGGTTGAACTTCCCGGACTTACCGTTCTAGGCAAGATCGAACTGCCTGGGCCAAGGACCGGCAGCCAGCCGGCGAATGATGACGCTGAAATAAGCAAAACCCCAACGCCCGATGCAATAAGATCAGGTCCTGGCGGGCGGCGGAGGAAATACGGGACGGATGCAGGCCGATCGGGAAAAAATCCGGTCACCCTTCAACGTGAACGCGAGGCACGTGAGGCCGAAAAGGGGAGGCGTGCCGCCAAAGCACTGGAGAAAGAACGACGTCGACAAAAGTACCTTAACAAGGTAATAATAAATGTACCCACCAAACCCGCCAGAATATACGATGAAGAGGTTGTGGAACTGCAGCAGGAAGCAGCAGAGCCGAGACCCGGACTGTGGGGAAGATTTCTCCGGTGGCTTCACCGGGAGTAATTGGCCTGTCCCTGCCCGGGCTTAACGACTTCTTCATGAAAATAGCTTCACTTACTGAAATCAAGCGGGAACTTGATACAATACCCGGGGACGGTCTTGTCCGGATTTGCCTGCGGCTGGCGGCATACCGAAAGGAGAACAAGGAACTCTTGCACTACCTGTTATTTGAGTCCCATCAGGAAGACGGTTATGTTAATGCGATCAGGGAAGAGGTCACCGTTGCTTTCGCTGAAATGAATGCAGGCACGATGTACCTTGCTAAGAAAAGTATCCGCCGGATCCTGAGGACCTTAAAAAAGTATATTCGCTATTCCGGAGATAAGCAAACGGAAGTTGAGCTGTTGATACACTTTTGCGAAGCGGTGAAGGCGCTCAACCTTCCCCTGCGCGAGAGCAAAGTCCTGATGAATCTCTACGAACGGCAACTGGCCAGCATCGAAAAAGCGCTCAGCACGCTTCACGAAGACCTTCAGGCGGACTATAGGGGAAGAATTGAAGAATTGAAGAGTTGAAGAGTTGAAAAGAAGGGGTCCTATTCAATCCTTCAACCCTTCAATCTTCTTTTACGGTCTGACCGGCGTGCCGTCATTGTTCCGCAATTGTGTCCAGTTGTAGTTGAATTTTGGCAACGGATATTTCTTTGCAGCCTTTTCGTTGATATCGACGCCCAGACCGGGTTTGTCGTTAAGGTGCATAAACCCGTTTTTCATAACCGGTGCGCCGGGGAAGACTTCAAGCAGGCGTTCGCTGAAGTTTACGGCCTCCTGGATGCCAAAATTCCAGACCGCCATATCAATGTGTGCATTGGCGGCATGACCTACCGGGGAGACGTCCCCGGGTCCATGCCACGCAGTGCGTACGTTGAACCACTCACCGAGTCTGGCAACCTTCATGGCAGGCGTTATTCCGCCAATCTGTGAGATATGGATCCGGATGAAATCAAAGAGCCGCTGACTCATGGGCTCCAGCCACTCATTTTGATTGTTGAACAGTTCCCCCATCGCCAGCGGCACGCTGGTCTGCTGCCGAAGCAATGGAAACCAGCCCATGTTCTCCGGCGAAAAAGGATCCTCTATAAAGAAGGGTCTGTATTGTTCCAATCGCCGGATCAGGTCAATGGAATCCATGGGCTGTAATCGTTCGTGGATATCATGGAGCAGTTCGACATCTTCTCCCGCTTTCTTGCGTACAAGATCAAAAACATCGATGGTGCCGCGCTTATAGGCCTGCGAACTTATTGTATTGTCGTCGGTCATGCCGAAGTTGTTCTTCTTGTAGTCAGGGTTTGTTGTAAGGTGTGTGGAGCCGTAACCTCCGAGTTGTATCCTTACGTGCCGGAATCCCTGGCTGATATAGTTTTGAACCTGTTCCAGCACCGACTCCGGTGTTGGTCCGCTCGCATGGGTATAGGTATCAACGGCAAACCTGCACTTTCCTCCAAGGAGCTGGTACACCGGCATTCCGGCGAGCTTTCCCTTGATGTCCCAAAGCGCCTGGTCCAGTCCGCTTAGCGCATTGTTCAGTACAGGACCATTCCGCCAATAGGAACTCACATAGGCCGTTTGCCAGAGGTCTTCAATATTGTGCACGTCCTTGCCACGGCAGAAATCGTCCAGGTACTCATTGATAGCAGCGACAACGGCGTGTGCACGCTGGCGGAAAGTTGCGCAACCCAGACCGTAGAGTCCGGGTTGGTCGGTTTCGACCCTCACCACGATTAGCTCAATGCCATCGGGTGCGGTAGCAATAGCGGATACTTTACGGATCTTTGCAGCGGGAAGGGTGGCCATGGTATTGCTGTTCATCCTTCCGCCGGAAACGGTGTCGGCTGCTGCCACCGTACTTGCGAAGGGTAGTAGCGCAAGGCCCTTCAACAGATTTCTTCGTTGCATGGTTGACGTTTTCCTGGTAGGCATGTTCATTCAAGTATTTTCCTTTGACATAAATGAAGAGTCTTACAATATACCGCTTCCAATTCAGACTGCCGCATTTTGATGTTTGAAGTGTTGAAGTGCCTGCCTGCCTCGCGCAAGCATTCAGGAGGGCAGGCAGGGTTACGTGTTTACGTTGCAGTACCCGACTACCGATTCCCAGGCACCGGTCACCACTTACCAACCCACACCGTCTTCACATTAACAAATTCCCGGATTCCGTGGGAGGACAGCTCGCGGCCGTAGCCGGAATGTTTTGTTCCGCCGAAGGGAAGACGCGGATCTGATTTAACAAGGCCATTAATAAAAACAGCGCCATCCTCTGAATGCGCGATAAACTTTTCCGCCCTCGTCTTACTTTGTGTAAAGACGGATAGGCCCAGGCCAAAATTGCTGGCGTTTGCCAGTTTCAGTGCATCATCATCTGACCCGGCGACAGTAACTGCCGCCACCGGACCAAAAAGTTCTTCATCGAATGCGGGCATTCCGGGTGACACCCCGGTCAATATGGTGGGAAGGTAGAAATTATCCATTCGTTTTGCTCCGCAAACCGCTTTTGCGCCGACTGCGAGAGACCGGTTCACCTGATCCTCGAGTTTGTCGTCCAGGTCCTTCCGGGCCAGGGGTCCAATATCGGTACGGTCATCCAAAGGATCGCCTGCTCGCAGAGCCATAACTTTTTCCCTGAACTTTTCCATGAATTCATTCGCTATTTCCTCAACAAGGATAAAGCGCTTAGCAGCAATGCAACTCTGGCCGGCGTTCATCATGCGAGCCTGCACACCGACGTTGACTGCTGCCTCAAGATCGGCATCATCCAATACCACAAAAGCATTACTGCCGCCCAATTCCAATACCGTTTTCTTGCCG
>DATBVZ010000234.1:0-5524 GCA_036515095.1 Cyclobacteriaceae bacterium
CCGGCGATCGAATCGTCCCGGATGTGGATGTGTGTATTTGGAACTACTCGTCCTTCTACGACATCAATCAGGGCCGCATTGCGGATAAGGATATCCTGAGGTAATGACTCCTCGCTGAAAACAGATCGCGGATCCAATCGCAATTCATCTTCGTAGGGATTGTAAAACCAAATACGATAAGCCGCCAGGCCGACCAGAGCAAGTACGGCTAAACTAATGGCGATAATTTTTATTATTTTTTTCATTTGAATTTCTAGCAACGGAAAAACTCAATCCTCGTGATTCGTTTTGCGTTTCATCGGATCATTTTCAGCATCTTCGAGACGAAGAAAGCGCGCGGCATTGTTATAAAAGATATCCCGCTTTTGCTCGTCCGCTAAAAACGGCGCTTGTTCAATCGCTTCAACCGCTGCGCCGATCTTTTCCGGCCATACCATTTGGTCAGAACCAAACATCAGTCGCTTTCCAAGGCCGGCCCGGACAAACGCCTTCAGATAGTCATAGAAGGCCGTGCGGGGAATCACCCATGAAATCGTAGATACATCTGCGTAGAGCTGAGGATACTGGTACATCACTGCGATCATTTCATCCCGATAAGGATACCCGGCATTCTCGACAAAAAGCCGAAGTTTAGGATGGCTAACAAGCACGTCCTCCAGCAGCAAGGGGCTGCCTGCAGCAGAACGAAAGTGCGGCATATAAGGCCCGATTCCTAATGTGTGGATGAGCACCGGGAGATCGAGCTCTTCAGCCAGCTTGAAATAGGGCTCTAGCGACGGATCGTTCGGAGGCACTCCGTTGAGCTGCGTCCCAATTTCACCGATGCCGCCTAGACGTCCGGCCTCATACTCCTGTCGGAGTATCTGAGGGGCGGGGCTACCGGCTTTCAGAATGAAAGGCGATGCAATGAAGCGTTCCGGAGCTGCGTTTGTCCATTCCCGGACGGTGGACAGATCGACACCGCTGAGAAAACCCAGGACAATGTTGTAGCGGTCCATGGCTTCCAGCGTTTTCTCGAGATTTTCAGCGGGATTTACCGTTGCCCGGCCTTCACCCTGACACGGCTCGGGACGGCAGACTGCCGGTGCCCCGGCAGGTACCTCGTGAGGTAGTCCCGTGTGCATGTGCATATCAATAATGGGAGGCCGTTCCTGTACTTCGCGATCATCCTGGGAATAAGCGTTCAAGCCCATTAAAATAAGGAATAAAAAAACGAATGGATTTTTCATAATTTAATTTTTTTCAGGTTTTGATATTGACTGATCATTTTTTCATAACTGCTTTGACGTCTGTACAACTTTACTGCTCTGCATGCTTGCTCTGTATTTTACTTCTTTCGCGGCTCGTTTAGAAGCGATGTGATTGGCGATATACCCGGCATCCTTGCCTACGCCTAAGATCAGGGTCGAACTAATGGTACGTTGAAAGGGCAATCCCATGAAATACAGCCCCGGATGAGAACTAACGACTCCCCGTTTGTGTACCGGATAACCATATTCATCGAAAATGGGGAGATCGATCCAACTGTAATCCGCCTTGAAACCCGTACACCAGATGACATTGGCGGCCTTCATGACCCGGCCATCTTCCAGATGCGGGTAGCCGTCACTTGTTCCGGTTGTCCGCTCTACCCATTCGACGCCCGCGTTGAGCAAACGCTTTTTTGTTCCTCCGGCCCGCGGAATCCCATGTGGTGGGTAAAGGAAGTACTTGCGCAACTTTCGTCCGAGCGGATTTGCTACGTTGATCACCTTCGTGGCGGCAAAAACCATGATCGGCGTGATGAGGCGATCAGCTAAAGTGCCGGGGACGGTGGGCTCCTCCCCGGTATCTCTGCCGGAAAGCCACACCTTGTGCTCCCGGACCATATCCAGGGCGATCTCGGCTCCCGATTGGCCTGCCCCCACCACGAGGACCGGGCCATTCCGGACCTGCGACGGGGTTTGGTATTGGGAAGAGTGCATCTGGACGATGTCTGGATCCAATGCGTCTGCAAACTCTGGAATACGTGGATTGTGGAAGGCTCCTGTCGCCACTACCACATTGTATGCAGATATTCGCTCGCCATCTGTTTCAATGGTATAACGATCGCCGTCAAAACTGACGCCGTCTACCTTAACACCCGTTCTAACGGGAAGCTCGAACCGGGCGACGTAAGCCTGGAGGTAGTCCGACATATCGTCTTTACCGGGAAACGATCGGGGCTGGACCGGACAGGACATACCGGGAAGACTACTGTACCGGCCGGGGGTAAATAGTTTAAGAGAGTCCCATCTGCTCCTCCAGGCCGCTCCAACTTTGTCGTTCTCGTCCAGGATGACACATGGCAGACGACGACGGGTGAGGTGATAGGCCGTGGCCAGGCCTGCCTGACCGCCACCAATAATCACAGTTTCGAATTGTCTCTCGTTCATATCTCTAACATTTATTACTTACTCATTTCATTTTCTCCCTATGCTAATATTAACAGCAGCTTCCAGGATGGCCGGTTCCTGCCCATCGGAGTGTTCCCGTATCCTTTCACCCAGAATTTGGCGAACCTGAGTTCTCTGCTGGTCATTCAAGCCGGAAATCATCTCCGTCGCAATCGGGTTGCTGCTCGTCACCCAGTTCCACATCTCCTTTCCGGAGTGAAATGACAGTTGATGGACAACCTGCTTCACCTGCACATGTCTGAGCCCGGCTTCTTCCATTTTCTGCTGCAGGACACCTTCATCCGATACCTGAAACGGCAGCGGGGGTGTGTCTGCTGACAAACCGGTAAAACCCGGTACTACCTCTTGTACAGCCCGAATAAACACGCCGATAAATTCGACCTTTTGTTTGGGTCCGAAAGTCACCAGAAATACGGTTCCGCCGGGTCGTGTTACTCTTACCAGCTCACTGAGCCCCTGCCGGAAGTCGGGAAAGAACATCACTCCAAACTGCGATCCGGCGATATCGAACGTATTGTCGTTCAGCTCGAGGCAGTGACCATCCATCACCTTGCCTTTTAGATTGGAGAGCCCTTCTTCATCTGCACGCGCTTGTAGTCGCTCTATCATCACCGGGGAGATGTCCACTGCCAGGACTTTTGCACCGAGGCGGGCCGCGGGCAGGCTGAGGCCCCCGCTTCCCGAGGCTACGTCCAGAAAATGCATGTCCGGCTTCAGACCAGCAAGACGAAGGGCGGTTTTGGCTAAAGCCCAGTTGGCCGTAGGGGTGACATATCTGTCGAAATTGACAGCAATACCATCCCAGGCTTTACGAATCATTGATGGTTCTGTAGTAATCATGTTGATCCTAGAAAAAGAACACAATGCAAAACTACAGCGGTGCGAAGCAGTACCGCATCGGTGTTATTACCCAATTTTTGAGGAAGGTGAATAATGGGTAATACTACCCATGGGAAGAAAAAAATGCCTGGACTGAGCAGTTCGACAAAGCTCACTGTGCCACCTGCCGAAGTCAAAAAAGAATGGCGGAAAAGTGAAGGATTATCGGGATTGGGGTGCTAACTGGCTTTCATCAAATTTCGTTATCCAGCATTTTATTCCTGAGAGCGAAAGTGGTCGCGGCAACACGTGATGACACGCCGAGCTTATTGAAGATATTACTCACATGACGGTCCACGGTCCGCTCGCTGATAAACAATTCACCGGCAACGGATTTATTGGTTTTTCCGGATGCCACCCCGTGCAATACCTGGAGTTCGCGAAGTGTCAGGCCGTGGGTTTCGTGATCCCGTTTCTTGTTCAACAATCGATTGACCCGTTCCAGGTCCGGCATCGCCTTGAGTTGTTCAAAAACCCATTTGGCAGCCGCCAACTCTACATCTGAATTGTCTTTATCATTCAATTCCCGGTAAACGAGCCCTTTCAGTTCTCTGGTACGTGCGGATTCATAAGGCAGATTTAACGAATTCCAAAATGTCAATGCTTTTTGCAAATGCTCCAGGGCAAGTTGAACCCTCCCTTCTGCAAGAAAAACAGCTCCCTGGCAGTAAGAGGACATTGCATAGAGATAGGGTGCATCAAATTCGTTGGCAATACCACATAATTCTTTGGTGGCTTCAAGGACTTCTTCGGTTTTCTTGACAGCGATCATGATACTCACAACCGCAGGGAGAAGTTCTGCACGTCTTTTCGTATCTTTTGTCTCCTGTAAGGAATTTCTTATAGAAGTTTCCGCCGCATCATCCTGCCCCTGTGCCAGGCGAAGTAATGCAAGGCCGGGTTGTGGTTTTCTGCCCCATTTAGCCGCTTCGCGATAGCTGTCTTCCGCATCTTCAAAATCTCCCAGTAAGCGATGCAGCTCGGCTTTGCGATAATATGCCTCCCCGGCTGCCGGTTCACCCGGCGGTCGTGTCAACAGCGCACACGCATCCTTGGCTTCCTCGAGCGCTTTGGACCATTCACCATGAAATTGGATGATCTCCGCCCTGCGCACCAAACACTGCCCTCTGAAGGGGACGATGTCCGGCTGTGCATCACACCACCGGGTCAATGCTGATGTCCACTCCTGTGCTCTTCTCAGATCCCAAACCTTGCGACAGGTTTCGATGGCTGCACAATAAACGATCCCGTTTACGACGGGAAATACTTCTTCGGTTTCCACGGTTATCATCGTTTCATCGAGTAGTTTTATTCCTTTGGCCACATCCCCTTGCTGGATCATCGCCTGTCCGTGACCCAGCCGTCCAAGTGCGATCAGATCAGCGTCGCCAAATTGTTCTCCGATTGTTGCAACCTGCTCAAAAAGTTTCTGTGCCTCGGCAGCATGACCTGCAGAGAGGGCTCCTAATGCCGCAGGAAGGAGGAGCATTCCTCTCTCTGCACAGTCTGGTACTTGTTCATCATTGAGAAGCCTTTCCCCTCTGGCGATCCATCCGCTGCTCCTTGCCCCTTCCCTTGCATTCATGAGCATCAGTCCCAGCCAAAAAGCACAACGTACAGCCCGTTCCGTTTTCTCCCGGTCCAAATAACCCTGGTGGGCCCGTTCCAGAATCTGAAAACTTTCAGCATCCCTACCGGTCAGGTAAGCGGCCAGAGCAAGCGTTTCCAGTTCTTTGGGTTCCAGCCCATGTTCCTGGTCGGCTTTCAAAAGCCGTACATAAGTCGCTGTCCATTTTTCAAATCTTTGCATCACTACTTAACGGTTACAATCCCGTACGAGTAAAAGACCACTATCAAAGTTCACCATGTTTGTCGCGAAGTCGGATTCCTTTTTCAGTTGTTTATCCAATGTCTCATAGGGCTTCATCGATGTTCTTCATATTTTTGTAATTCGTCAAATTTACTTCTTTCTATTGGTTGACTTGTCTGTTTGTGGACAAATAAATAGCCTCGCGCAATAAATTCGGGACAGGTTTTTTGGTTCTTTCGGGGTGGGCTTTCAATATGCGGCACAACGTGAGTGTATGAAACACGACGGAGTTTAGGAGCTAAAGCCAAATGACGAAGGAGTAGCGTTAACGACCTGCTGTGTTTTGTCCCACGCAACCAAACGAAATTAAAGAAACAAGAACTGCAACGCAACACTGAAC
>DATBVZ010000235.1:0-13265 GCA_036515095.1 Cyclobacteriaceae bacterium
AGCGAATACGAGGAGAACAAGAAGAAACGCCTTGGCGATGACCAGCCCCATCGGATCCGGTATAAGCGGTTGGTTTGAGTGATGTGTTTATGTGCTTACGTGTTTATGTGTTTATGTCTCTAACCGGCCCATGCATATGCCAACGTAAACACTTAAACACTTAAACCCCTTCCCTGGTTTTCCACCGTTGGTGCATCCATACCCACTGCTCAGGGTGTTGCCTGATCCATCCTTCGATCATTGTCGTCAGCAACTGCGTGTTATGGATTACATCACCATCCTCGTCGCCGGAGATACGGAGTTCCACTTCCGGGAGGATATGCATATGTTGCATCCCGTCAGCCCCCAGGTACACGTAAGTCGGTACCACCGCCGCCCCGGTCTTCATTGCCAGAACCGTCGCACCCACGGGAGTGGACGCAGGCTTGCCGAAAAAATCAACGAAGGCGCTTTTGACCTTCGTATCCTGGTCGATAAGCAGCGCGACGGATCCGCCTGATTTCAATACCTTGATCATCCGGAACGTCTCACGGCCGCGCTCAATGGCAACCGCGCCATGTTGATTGCGGTACCTCCAGAGCAATTCATTCAAACGCTCATCCTTGAGCGGTGTTCCGATAATGTTTGGATTCAGTCCGCGCAGCGCCATGTTGGTAACCTGAAGGTCGAATGCCCCCATGTGGCAGGTGAGGAAGATCACACCCCTGCCTTTTTGGTTGGCCGTCACAAAATTCTCGTAGCCGTGTGTAATGAGGATATCCTCCAGCTCATCCAGCGTTTCAATTCCTGAAGCACGGAGAATTTCACCTGCATTTTTACCCAGCATCCGGAATGTCTTCCTCACCAGTTCTTTTATTTCACGCTCCGATTTTTCAGGGAAGGCAATGGTGAGGTGGGTATGCATCCGTGTCCGCGTTTTATGCGAAAAGTTGTGGGCAAAAGTCCCCAACCAGCCGCAAAAAGACAACCAGGCCTTCCGGGAGGGTATGTTCGATCCGACGATGAGTACCTTTATCAGCCAGTATAGCAACTGATACTTGACCGTTTTTCTGAGTTTTCTGCCTGCCGACATGGGTGCGAAGATAATAATTCGCCGGCCTTTACTAATTTTATGAACCAGAAACCAGTTACCATGAAGTACCTCTACATCGTGCGGCACGCCAAATCAAGTTGGGATGATCTTTCGTTGGGGGATGCCGAACGACCGCTGAGTGAAAGGGGCACGCGGGATGCGCCCCGGATGGCAAAAAGGACGAAAGAAAAAGAGGTGGCAATCGATCGGATGATATCCAGTCCTGCCCTGCGCGCGTTGTCAACGTGCAGGATCTTTTCGGAGGTATTAAAGTACCCTGAAGAGAGTATCCTAATTGAGAAAGCATTGTATCACGCCAGCGAAGACGGAATGCTTGAAGTTGTCCACGGCCTTGACGATACGCTGGATACAGTAATGCTATTCGGACACAATCCGGGACTTACGGATTTTGTGAATTCATTGACCAATGAAAAAATTTTTAACGTACCGACCAGTGGCGTTGTCGCGTGTTCATTCGATGCAGATTCATGGAAAGACATTGATTGGGGATCGGGGAAGTTGATGTACTTTGATTATCCCAAGAGCAAGAACCGAAACAACTGATCTTGCTTCCCCTGATTCTACAGCAGCATCAGTTCGCGCGGCAGGTCACCAATTCCTTTTTTAAGAATACCGAACTCGCGGAACCGGAAGCCAACAAAAAGCCGGAAGGTACTGCTGTTGTTGGTAAACCGGATATCATCAAACTTTACCATCCTTGATTGTTGCACAAAGTTCAATCCCGTAAAGAACGAATCGGTAGTGTAGCCCACACCAAGACGCAGGGAGGCAAATGTATTAAATCGAATATCATTTTTGCCCTGACTGTCTTCGTTCTGATAGTATATCCAATTGTGCGCCGGCCCTGCCATAAGTGCACCACTGATGAACATGTTGTTGCGAACGAACGTGTAGGCATATCCGGGTGCGACACTAAAGGTAGTATACCTCAGTTTTCTGAATTCGCTCCCACTCATGAGTTCATCCGTGTCAAGCACCGCCGAGTCGGCTACCATCTTAAAACCGTTCAGCGTTGCTGTTATCATGAAGGAGCCGCCACTGACCAACTGACGTTCCGAGAAATTAAACGCAGACCGGAGGGAATAGTGTTGAGGAGAAAAGACGTAAATCCCAGTCAGGCCGGTATTCCTGGCGGTAATATCAGCCCGCTGCGGATAGCGACCACCACCGGCAACGAACGGATCGTCAGAATAGAATCCACTGTACCTCTGGGTGTACAGGTCAGCGCCCCACCTTCTGCCCAGTGCGTTGACCTGAAGGTCCCTGGCTGTTGACCTTCCGTATATCTCCCGGTTCCTGTCGTTTACAGGAATGGCAAAGGTGATTTCGAACGCCACGTCAAAAACGTAAGCGCCCATCCCCAGTGAAAATGAATTGTTTGGTTTGTACCTGACCGATTCCTTCGTTTTGAGGTCTCTTACAGCGAAGTTAAGGCTTCGCTCCTTTAGTACCGGCCATAGGAAGAAGTGATCCGGATAACTGCGGATGTCCGTCGTATCGTGCGGGTCAGTATTCTGTGAATAGCATACGGTAAAAGCCGGCAGACACAACCCCAACAGGATTACCAGAAAGCGCATTAGTTAAAGAATATATTCACTCAGGTCCTTGTTCTTTACGAGGCCCTGGAGCTTTTCCTTTACCATTTCGCCGTTCACTGAAATTACTGCGTTGGCACTGATCTTATCAGGTACATCGAAAAGAAACTCATTCAACAGCCTGCTCATAACCGTGTGGAGCCGGCGTGCGCCGATATTCTCTATTTCCGTATTTATCGTAAAGGCCGTAACGGCTATCTCCTCTATTGCCTCAGGGGTAAAGGTAACCCGAACCCCTTCTGCTTCAAAGAGCGACTGATATTGCTTCGTCAAAGCGTTCCTTGGTTCGGTGAGAATGCGTATGAAATCGTCTTTGGTCAGGTTATCAAGTTCCACACGGATAGGAAAGCGTCCCTGCAATTCGGGAATGAGATCAGAGGGCTTGGCTACGTGAAAGGCTCCGGCAGCAATGAAAAGAATGTGATCTGTATTTATTATACCGTGCTTTGTATTTACCGTACTTCCCTCAACGATCGGAAGCAGATCCCGCTGAACACCCTCACGGCTAACATCAGGGCCGCTTCCGCCTTTCTTTCCACCGGATGCAATCTTGTCAATTTCATCGATAAAAATTATTCCCGCATTTTCCGCCTTTCGTATCGCCTCTTCCTTTACCTCATCCATATCGATCAGTTTGGCAGCTTCTTCTTCAAGCAATATTCTCCGGGCTTCCCCCACAGTAACCTTGCGCTTTCTTGTTTTCTTCGGCATCATTCCGTTCAGCATTTCCTGAAGATTCATCATCGAAACCTCGTCCATCATCCCTGCACCCACCATGCCGATACCGGGACCGCCGGCAGCTTTGATGTTTATTTCGATTTTCCGGTCTTCAAGTTCTCCGTTGCGGATCTTCTCCCTGAAAAGGTTGCGCGTGCGCTCATTCAATTCCGCATCGCTGTCGCCGGATACCGAAATACTTTCCGTAGTCGATGCGAAGCCGGGTGTCTTTGGTGATTGCGAGCGCAATGGTGGAATAAGCGCATCCAGAATGATTTCCTCGACAGCGCCGGCAGCCTTTTCCTTAACCTGCTCTTTCTTTGAGGCCTTCACCAGATTGACAGACTGATCCACCAGGTCGCGGACCATACTTTCCACGTCGCGACCCACATAGCCCACTTCCGTAAACTTGGATGCTTCTACCTTTACAAAGGGCGCATCCGCAATTCGTGCAAGACGCCTGGCGATCTCGGTTTTGCCCACTCCTGTGGCTCCGATCATAAGGATGTTGTTTGGAACTATCTCAGATTGCATATCCGGGCCTACACTCATCCGGCGCCACCTGTTGCGCAAAGCAATGGCAACATTTCGTTTGGCATCATACTGTCCGATGATGTATTTGTCCAGTTCCTCCACGATCTGTTGAGGAGTTAGGTAAGTTGAATCTATCATAAATTCTGTCGTCTCGTCAACATCCTGTTTATATCCGCCGCCAGCGTAATGGAATACGCCGCAGTGCCAACCATATAACTGCTCCTGCTCAAAGTAAATTCAAACGTTCGGATACGACCGCTCAAACCCGCCGTAAACCCTGCGCCGCCACCGGCTTCTTCAAGTTTCAGTTCTTTATGAATCCTGAAGTTATACCCAATGAGAACGGAGAAATTGGGATGCAAAAGCAATTCTGTTCCAAAATTAAGATGACGCAATACCTTATCCAAGGTGCCCGGCTCCTCAATTCCTCCCGATGGATCAACGTAGGCATTGCCTGCTTCGGTAAGGTCGTAGACCGTCAACGAAAACCGTACCGGCATGTGTTCCGGTCTGAAGGTCGTACCCACCTGTACATCGAACGGCAGCGTTGTCGAGCTGCTGCCGGAATATTCGGACAGTACAAAGCCGGCATTCCGGATTACCAGTCCTGCTGTAAACTCCTGGCCAGGATGAATGAATACGCCGCCGACGTCAAACAGTAACGCCCCCGACCGGTAACCGGCAAGGGAAGAGAAAACCCCTTTCACACTTATTCCCATCCGGAAATTACCAAGCCGGTGACTCTTACCAATTAACACCGCGGTTTCCCCGGATTGGAATTCACCTAACTCTGCGCCGGCAGGATCATAACCTTCAAGCGAGCCGTAATCCATATGCCTTATACCGAACTGTACTGTTCCAATCGAATTGAACCGTGCCGCATAAGAAAATGTGGATTGACCGATGTCGGCAACATAGAACTGATAACCGGCCGAACCCCATCCGGACAACGTATCGCCAACGAGCGCCGGATTGGAGTGAAAGAAGTTTACATCCCTGTCCGTCAGCGAGACATTTACGCCACCGAGTGCAGCCAATCGGGCATTACCCGGCACATTCAGAAATTCGTATGCATTTTTTCCGCCGACCTGCGCACAAGCGGTTGTTGAAGCAAAGCATACGGTATACAGGAAAAACTTGTTACGCACGGATAAAAAATTTGAACGCGCTGCTACGGGTCGCTGATCAGTTATCGAAAAGCCTGGTCAGCTTCTTATCTTCGACTAAAGTGAACTTCAGTGGATTCTTTACTTTTTCCTTTAACA
The DNA here is from genome assembly GCA_036515095.1 of Cyclobacteriaceae bacterium. Taxonomy (GTDB): domain Bacteria; phylum Bacteroidota; class Bacteroidia; order Cytophagales; family Cyclobacteriaceae; genus ZC4RG29. Next base: position 5,205 of record DATBVZ010000235.1, read on the forward strand.
GCGCAATTTTCAGTACTTCATCAACCGTATCCACATAATGAAACGATAACCCCTTGACGTAATGGCTTTCGATCTCGGCAATATCACTTTTGTTTTTTACGCTGAGAACGATTTCCCGGATACCACTGCGTTTGGCAGCCAGAATTTTTTCCTTTATCCCACCTACAGGAAGGACTTTCCCCCGCAGCGTGATCTCACCGGTCATGGCCAGCCTGGATTTCACCTTCCGCTGGGTGTAGATAGAAGCCAGTGAGGTAAACATCGTGATCCCTGCGGAGGGCCCATCTTTGGGCACGGCACCCGCGGGAACATGGATATGCAGATCGTACTGCTGAAAAATCCGGTGATCAATCCCCAGGGATTCCGCATTGGATTTCAGATACGACAAGGCGGCCATGGCCGATTCCTTCATTACCTCACCCAGCTGACCCGAAATAGTTAGTGCGCCCTTTCCCCTGCTCAGGCTGGATTCCACAAACAGTATTTCGCCACCGGCCTGCGTCCAGGCGAGCCCGGTCACCACTCCCGCTGCCTCATTGCCCTGATACAGTTCTTCCAGAAATATTTCTACGCCCAACACCCTGCGCATCATTTCCTCTGAAATTACGGGATCATAAGGTTCCTCCAGCGCCACTGACTTGGCAACATGACGAACCAGTGTGCCTATTCTCCTCTCCAGGTTGCGCACCCCGGATTCGCGGGTATAGTTTTCAATTACTTTCGCAATAAGCTTCCTGCCAAACCTGGCCTGGGAAGCCTTGAGTCCGTGTTCTTTCAACTGCTTTGGTACCAGGTGACGCATGGCAATTTCGACTTTCTCCTCCTGGGTGTAGCCCGTGATCTCAATGATTTCCATGCGGTCGCGCAACGCGGGATGGATGGTGTCGAGCGCATTGGCGGTAGCAATGAACAGCACCTTCGAAAGATCGTATTCCACCTCCAGGAAGTTATCACTGAAGGAATTGTTTTGCTCGGGATCCAGGACTTCCAGGAGCGCCGACGACGGATCGCCCCGGAAATCGGCACGTACCTTGTCAATTTCATCAAGAATGAATACCGGATTTGAGGTGCGCGACTTTTTGATATGCTGGAGGATCTTTCCCGGCATTGCGCCGACATACGTCTTCCGGTGTCCCCGGATCTCGGCTTCGTCATGAACACCACCAAGTGACATGCGGACGTATTTGCGGTTCAGGGCTTTCGCGATGGATCTGCCCAGGGAAGTCTTTCCAACACCGGGAGGTCCGTACAGACACAGGATCGGGCCCTTCATATCCTGCTTGAGCTTGAGGACCGCGAGGTATTCAAGTATTCTGTTCTTCACTTTTTCCAGTCCGAAATGATCCTGATCCAGGATTTTCTTTGAGCGTTTCAGATCAAAGTTATCCTCGGAATACTCGTTCCATGGAAGATCCAGGAGAAATTCCACATAATTCATCGCGACGGGGTACTCCGCAGCTGCCGGATTCACCCTGAGTAGTTTATCGAGTTCCTTATTGAAGTGTTCCATAACCGCCTTCGGCCATTTCTTCGCCTCTCCCCGCTTGCGCAAATTCTCGACCTCTTTGTCGGGTCCATCGAAACCAAGTTCATCCTGTAGCACCTTGATCTGCTGCCTTAGAAAGTAGTCGCGTTGCTGCTGATCAATATCCGTATGAACTTTCTTCTGAATTTCCTGCTTGATTTCCAGCATCTGGATTTCGCGTGACATATACTGGAGCAACACCGTACCCCTTTCGACCAGATTTTCGGTTTCCAGGATCTTTTGCTTGTCGACAACGTCAACGTTGAGGTTTGATGCGAGGAAGTGAACGAGGAACGACATACTCTGGATGTTATCCAACGCAACCTGCGCTTCCTGGGGTATTTCGGGATTCAGCTTCAGGATTTTCGATGCTGCTTCTTTCAATGACTGGATCAGCGCTTTTGTTTCACGGCTGTTGATGCTGATCGCCGGCTCGGTAAGCAGCGTAACGCTGGCGGTAAGGAAGGGATCTTCCTGAACGAACTCGCGAACATTAAAACGGTTCTTCCCCTGAATGATAATGGTTGTGTTGCCATCCGGGAGAACCAGCATTTTGATGATCCGGGCTACCGTGCCTGTGCGGTAGAGGTCTTCCGTGAGCGGTTCCTCGGCCTGCGAATTCTTTTGTGCTACAACACCAATTATCCGGTTGCCCTGATAGGCCTTCTTTACCAGTTTGATTGACTTCTGCCGCCCCACCGTAATAGGTATCACGACTCCCGGAAACAATACGGTGTTCTTTATGGGAAGAATGGACAACTCTTTCGGGAGATCTTCCGGTTTGAGGTCCGAATCCTGCTCCGGGTTGATCATCTGGATCAGATCATCCGAATCATCCTGAACAAGTTGAATGGGAAATGCTCTATACATAAACCAAGTTGCCAATTTGGCACACACGCCTGCAACGTAATACCTGTGTATAAGTCGCGTTTAATTGACAATAGTAATGCCAAGAGAGTTGTAAAAGAAGCAAAATTGTACCAACTTTAGTATTGCTGGCCGGACTTTTTACTAAACGTAGGCTCGTGAAACCTTACTTTTTAATCTGTATAGCGGTATTTTACCTGCTGCTAATTGCTCCTCTTTCGGCACAAAAACCAAAAAATAAATTCAAAAAAGGAGGAGTGATTCAGCTTGACGATAGTCTGACAAACTACAGCCAATCTGACATCTTTAATTTTCCCAACGTGAACCGGAACAGGGCCTTTCACGATGAAAAGCAACTCGCCCGAATCAGGCAACTGGAACTCAGCTCAGCCGATGAACAGGCTTATACGGCGCTCCGCGACTATGTCCGCAATTTCGGTATTGAGAACTTTGTCGCAAACACCCAAATGATCTGGCAACTCGCCCGGCTCTCCGAAAAATACGGGCCGCCGGGAGAGTCCATTCTGCTTTACAAGCTGGTATTGAAGCATCACCGTCAGCCAGGAGACCGGAATCAGATAAGGAATGAGTTTGATTCGCTTTCGCAGTATCAAAAGGATTACTACGTGCCGCTGGATTACTACTATGAGCTTGTCGAGTACCGAAAAGAGGTGGATACCCTTCGACCGCCTCAGGGCGTGTTGCTTAACATCGGCGAGTGGGTAAATTCGTCGAAGGCTGATTACGGTCCGACTATTGGTCACATCGATACGGTGCTGTTGTTCACTTCAAAGAGGAACCGGAACATTCACTACACCGAACAGGGTTTTGATGAAGATCTTTTTTATACGGTCAGGTCGGACGGCTCCTGGGCGGAGGCCAGGGAATTCGCCACCATAAATACAGTCTACAACGAGGGATCCGCCTGCATAAGCAATGATGGGAAGACGCTCTACTTTGCCCGCTGCAACTCGCCTGATTCGCAGGGCAACTGCGATCTTTTCGTTTCGCATCTGCTGTCGGACGGAACCTGGGGTAATACGCGAAACCTGGGACCCAATGTCAACACTTCGTCCTGGGACTCCCACCCGTCGTTGTCACACAACGGTGACACATTATTCTTTGCATCCGACAGGCTTGGAGGATTCGGGTTGTCTGACATCTACTATTCGGTGAAGGACCTGAACGGTGTTTGGCAAAAGGCACAAAATGCAGGGCCCATCATCAATACGCAGGGTTTTGAAGTCAGTCCTTTCTTCCACCACCGCTTCAATGTATTGTACTTCAGTTCCAACGGTCAGCCGTTGAACTTTGGCGATTTTGATATATACAAATCGTACCGCCAGGGGAATGTGTGGGGCGAACCCCGCAATGTCGGGCCCCTCGTAAACGGCGAAGGCAGCGAATATTACTTCACTATCGATTCCGAATCGAGGGAACTGTTTTATGCTCGTTCTGCTTCGGATGACATCAATAACCTTGATATCTTTTCTTTTCCGGTTCCCATGGAGGCGCAGCCGGAAGCGGTGGCAAGCCTCAAAGGTTCGCTGATGAATTCGGAAACAAAAGAGCCCATGCGCGGAATTGTGTCTATAATCGATCTTGACAAGGGAGTTGAAGTCGCTCCCAAGTTTCTGCGTCCGGACGGATCGTTTGATTTTAACCTGATCAACAAACGAAATTATCTTCTCGTCATCCAGGGGGACGATTTTTTCCGGATTGAAGAACTCTTTTTTATGGACGGGGATATGGAAATTCACAAGGAGACTGAACCGATCGAAAGCAAGATCGCATTTCAGTCGCTGGAATTTGAAAACGACAAGGCAGATATCTTACCCGAAATGGAGAACGACCTGAACAAGGTGGCGAATTTCATGATCGATCACCCGGATTTTGATATCAGCATTTCCGGACATACGGATTCGCAGGGAAACACGGATGCCAATCTCCGTCTTTCACAGGCAAGAGCAGATGCCATCAAGGCTTACCTGACCTACACGTTTAAGATTGACCCTGACCGTGTCGAAGCGCGCGGCCACGGAAGCGCACTGCCCATTGTGGAAGAAAAAACGGACCGGGACCGCAGGCTTAACCGCAGGGTGGAGTTTGAGATCATACGATCCCGCAGACCGTAATCCCCCCGGTGAAGAATTTCTCCTACGATCCCTAATTCACGAAAATCTTGAAGATGTCATTGGCAAAGATGAACACCATCAGGGCAAGCAGGAATACCATGCCGATCTTTTGGGCATTCTCCAGGAACTTGTCGGACGGTTTTCGCCCGGAGATCATTTCAAAACTGAGGAACATGACATGCCCGCCATCGAGCGCGGGTATCGGTAACAGGTTCATGAAAGCAAGCATCAGGGATAACAGGCCGGTAATCATCCAGAATCGTGGCCAGTTCCAAGTCGCGCCATAGGCCTGAACCATGCCGATCGGGCCGGAAATATTCTTTTGAAACGACAGTTCCCCCCTGAATATCTTTCCGAACGCGAGGATCTGTGTGTAAAGTGTAGTGAAGGCTCTTTTTGTGCCGACTCCTATGGAACTGAGCAGGCTGTAATCGACCGCCACCTGCGCCTTGGCACTGAAGCCTATCATTCTCTCTGCACCAAACTGTTCAGTGAATCGCATCACCTTGCCGTCACGTTCGACAGCAAAGTTGATCGTCTTGCTGTCTCCTTCCTTGATCGCCTTGGTCACATCGTCCCAATAATGTACCGGCTGTCCCTGGACCTCCACTATCCGGTCGCCGTATTGCAATCCGACCTTTTCAGCAATTGAACCTTTAACCACTTCACCCACCTCTGCGGGTAGTCGGAATGAAATGAATTCCAAATCCTTGTCAAAGCCTTCGATAAAGTTATCGGGCACCTGGATCTCTACCAATTCACCGCTACGGTCTACGGTAAAGGAGGCGTTGGACGCGATCAGATTTTTCGGCTCCAGTACATCCAGGTAGTCCTGGAATTCCTTTCCGTTGATCCTGACGATCTTGTCGCCATCCTGAAAGCCAAGTTCTTTGGCCAGGGTTCCAATTTCTACCTTTCCCGCGCGGTTGATGTCATCCTTTGAAAGATAAACCTCACCCAGAAAATACGTCAATCCAATAAAGATAAGTATCCCAACAAGGACGTTGACCGTTATTCCACCAAGCATGACAATAAGACGTTGCCAGGCGGGCTTGCTTCTGAACTCCCAGGGCTTGGGCGGCTCTTTCATTGCCGCCGTATCCAGCGACTCGTCAATCATGCCCGAGATCTTGACGTATCCGCCGAGCGGAATGGCACTTACCGCATACTCGGTTTCACCTTTTTTGAATGACCATAATTTGGGCGGAAAGCCTATAGAAAACTGCTCGACACGCATGCCGAAATATTTTGCTGCGAGCAGATGGCCGAATTCGTGCACTGCTACCAGAAAAGAAAGGCTCAGCAAAAGCTGAGCTACCGAGACCATTACATCCATTAGTTAATCAATTCTAAAGCCTTAATCCTTGTTTCCTTATCCGTTTCCATATAATCCTCATAACAAGGATTTCTGATATAAGCCATTTTTATCAAACATTGTTCCACGAGGTCCGGCATTTCCGTGAATCCTATCTTCTCCTCCAAAAAGCTGTACACGGCGACTTCGTTTGCGGCATTGAGTACGCAGGGCATATTCCCGCCCCGGTTGAGCGCTTCGAACGCCAGTGCAAGATTACGGAAAGTTTTTGTATCCGGCTGCTCAAATGTCAGGGCGGGGTATCTGGAAATATCAAATCGTGGAAAATCGGCCTTCAGACGGGTTGGATATGCCAACGCAAACTGTATTGGCCCCCGCATATCCGGTAATCCGAGCTGGGCTTTTATTGAGCCGTCTTCAAACTGGACCATTGAATGGATAATGGACTGGGGATGTACCACGACCTCAACCTGGGATGGCGTTAACCCAAAAAGCCATTTTGCTTCGATGACCTCCAGGCCTTTGTTCATTAGCGTGGCGGAATCGATGGTAACTTTTGAACCCATACTCCAGTTGGGATGCTTCAGGGCCTCCGCCTTTGTAACATGCGTCAATTCTTGCCGCGTCTTTCCCCGGAACGGTCCGCCCGAAGCGGTCAGAATAACCTTCTCAATGCGGTTATGAAACTCCCCGGTAATACACTGAAAAATGGCCGAATGTTCCGAATCGATCGGGTAAATGCTTACCCCTTTCTCCCGCGCAGTGCGGGTAACCAGTTCTCCGGCAACCACCAGGGTCTCCTTATTGGCCAGTGCCACGGTCTTTCCAGCTTCAATGGCCCGGAGGGTGGGACGTAAGCCGGAGTAACCTACCAGTGCCGTAAGCACCAGATCGATCGACTCCATTTCCACAATGGAGGCCAATGCGTCATCACCGGAATAAACTTTGATACCGAGCGGCTCAAGAGTGGCCTTAACCCTGGAAATATATTCTTTCCCGGTGATGACTACTGCATTGGGCAGAAACTGTCTTGCCTGCTCGATGAGCAGGTCGGCATTCCTTTGCGCAGTAAGCACTTCCACCTGGAAGTGATCCTTCTGCGCGGCAATGACTTCAAGTGCCTGCGTACCGATCGAACCGGTTGATCCAAGTATGGCAATGTTCTTCTTAGTTCGTTCCACCCGCATCGTTTCAATTGACGGGCCGATTAACGGCTGGTCGTCTGTTGATTTATTTTTAAGAGCCCCTCCGCGATCGTCCTGTCATTCGACAACCGGGGTACTTTGTTTTGCCCACCGAGTTTCCCCTGGGATCTCATATAATCAATGAAAGAATTCCTTCTTAATCCGACAAGCTTAAGCGGCTGAAGAATGCTTCCCTTTATCAGGTCGTCGTAGTAAACATTCAACCGGCGCAATTGGTTGTCCAGTTCCAGGGCAAAGCCGTCCGGATCATCGGGATGCACTGAAAATTCCGTCAGCCACTCGTGATGAGGCAGTCCCTCGGCCGGTGTGACCTGGGGTGCAACCGTGTATTCCACCAGCCCGGCCAAGGGAAATTTTTCCATTACCCGCTTCATGGCCTTCTCCACTTCTTCGCCGATCACGTGCTCCCCGAAGGCCGAGATAAAATGGCTGATCCGTCCTGTAACGAGGATGCGATAGGGGTTTTTCGATACAAACTTTACCGTATCGCCAATCGAGTAGCACCATAACCCTGCATTGCTGCTGAGCACAACAGCGTACTGCCGGTTTAACGCTACCTCTCCGATTCCCAGTCGGGTAGGGTGTTCGTTGAAATATTCCTCCTGAGGAATAAATTCGAAAAATATGCCACTGTCAAGAAGCAGCAGCAATCCCTCTTCATGCTGCGCGTCCTGGTAAGCAAGGAAACCTTCCGACGCAGGATAGGTTTCTATCGAATCGATCGTTGCACCAATGGTATCAAAAAGTTTAGCCCTGTAGGGTTCAAAATTGACCCCTCCATATACGAACATGGAAAAGCCCGGAAACACTTCCTTTATCCTTTTTCCGGTGCGATCCCGGATCCGGTCAAAGTACATCTGCACCCAGGGAGGAATTCCGGAGATCAGGGTCATGTTAGCGGACAGTGTTTCGTCAATGATCCTCTCGAGTTTTTCCTCCCAGTCTTCAATGCAGTTGGTCTCATACGATGGGAGTTGATTCGATTGCAGGTAACCCGGCACATGATGGTTGACT
>DATBVZ010000236.1:0-3778 GCA_036515095.1 Cyclobacteriaceae bacterium
CGGAAGAGTGCCGCTTGTGACTGATTTCACGGACGCCACCGTACCTGCGAATGTTGACCGTCAGCAGATCTATGATTTTGTGGAATCTGAATTAAATGCCATAATCGACGTTCTTCCCACGGCGAAAGATGCCTCTACCTATGGGCGTATGACAAAATGGGCGGCATTGGCAATTCGCTGCAAACTTTACCTCAACGCGGAGGTTTATACGGGAACAGCGCAGTGGCAAAAAGCCGCTGACGATGCCCGCAACATTATCGACAACGGCCCTTTTAACCTCGAGTTGACCTATTCAGATAATTTTGCGATCACTAACCAGGGGTCCAATGAGAATATCCTTGTTTATCCCTATGACAAGGTTTTTGCTACGGGATTCAACTGGCCGATGATGACGCTGCACTATGCCAGCCAGGGGGTATATAACTTCACGGCCCAGCCATGGAATGGCTATGCCACTGTGGAGGAGTTCTACAACAGCTATATTGATCCGGCCCAGAATCCGGGGCCACAAGGCGATGTTTGGGCCGGCCTGGCTCAAGCACCATCGGTAGGGACCCAGGACGCGAGATTGACCAACTTCATCGTCGGGCCTCAGTTCAACCCCGATGGAACAAGGGCTACCGATCCGGGCCATGAGGCCAATGATCCCGATGGACCTCCGCTCACCTTTACACCTCAGAACAATGAGATCTATCCGAACGGCTGGCGCCAGGGAGGTGCCCGTATCGGGAAATATGAGTATGAGCAAGGGGGCACGGACAATATGAGCAACGATTTCGTGATTTTCCGCCTGGCAGATATAATCTTATCGTTGGCAGAAGCTGAGTTTAGAGGGGGTGATGCTCCCGCGGCCTTGATTCTCGTCAACAACGTCAGGGCAAGGGCAGGTGTGGATCCATTCCCGGCACTCACTGAAGACCTCCTCTTTGCTGAACGCGGTAGAGAAATGTTTGCAGAGATGACACGGCGCCAGGACCTGATCCGGTTTGGAAAGTATGGGGACGCCTGGTGGGAGAAGGGTGCTAGCGATGATCACTACAAATTATTTCCCATTCCACAACCCCAGATCGACTCAAATAACAAACTTACACAGAATGACGGGTACGCCGGTTCCGGTGGCTAGAACTTCCCGATTCATTGAAAAAAGCAAATGGCGAAAGCCATTTGCTTTTTCTATTTTAGAGACTTCGTATTAGCATGCATGGTATAAAATTCGGAACCTTTTTTTTTCTTGTATTTCTCACCGGATGCCGCGATCAGAAAGTTTCAAATCCTACGCTGTTCAAATTGCTTGACCCATCGGAAACGGGAATTACCTTCGTTAATCAGCTTGACTATACCGAAGAGGTTAATACCTACACGTTCCGCAATTTTTATAACGGCGGGGGCGTGGGGTTGGGCGATTTTAACAACGACGGCCTTCCGGACATTTTTTTTTCAGGGAATCTGGTCCCTAACCGGTTGTACCTGAATGAGGGTGACTTTCATTTCCGGGATATCTCAGAAACGTCCGGTACGATCAGAAAGGGATCCTGGACAACTGGGGTAAGTATAGCCGATATCAATGGTGACGGTTGGCTGGATATCTACCTCTGCAAATCCGGACCGCCTGGCGGGGAGAACCGTCACAACGATCTGCTGATCAACAATGGTGATCTTACCTTCACCGAACGCGCGGCAGACTTCGGCCTTGACTTTGAAGGCCTGTCCGTTCATGCGGCTTTCTTTGACTTCGACAAAGATGGGGACCTCGATTGCTACCTGCTGAATAATTCTATTCGCTCTGTAGGAGGTTATGACCTCCGCAAAGATCAGCGCAGCATTCGCGACCCTGCCGGAGGCAATAAGCTATTACGAAACGACGATGGCAAATTTGTAGACATAAGTCAGTCGGCAGGAATATACTCCAGTGCGATAGGGTTCGGGCTGGGCGTGACTATCGGTGATATCAACAAGGATGGATGGCAGGATATTTACGTGTCGAATGACTTTTTTGAAAAGGATTATCTGTACATCAACAAGGGGGACGGAACCTTTGACGAGTCGTTGGTAAAGTACATCCGCGAGATCAGTCTTGGTTCCATGGGCGCAGATATGGCCGATATCAATAACGACGGTCTCCCCGAAATTTTTGTGACGGAAATGCTCCCCGAAAGCGACGACAGGCTCAAGACAACTTCCCAGTTCGAAAGCTGGGAGAAATACGCGCTCAATGAGGAGCAGGGATATTACCGTCAATTCAGCCGCAACGTACTGCAGCTCAACCGTGGCGACACCACTTTCAGCGAGATCGGGAGACTGGCTGGAGTCGATGCCACCGACTGGAGCTGGGGCGCTTTGATATTCGATATGGACGGTGACGGTTGGAAAGATATTTTCGTGGCTAATGGTATCTACAAAGACCTCATCGACCAGGACTATGTGAACTTTATTGCCAACCAAACGCTGGTGCGTGAGATGATACAATCCAGTGAAAATGTCTTGACGCGATTGATCGATTCTATTCCTTCCAACAAAATTTCCAATTATGCATTTCATAACAACCGTGATCTGTCCTTTACAAACAAGTCCGAAGAATGGGGCCTCGCTGATCCATCGCATTCAAACGGATCGGCATACGGTGACTTGGACAACGATGGCGACCAGGATATTGTGATCAGTAACGTGAACATGCCGGCCTTTGTCATCGAAAATCAATCGCGACAACTCTATCCCGAAAATTCAACCCTGTCGATTGAACTGCATGGTGAAGGAATGAACCGGTTTGCGCTGGGGTCAAAGGTAAGCCTGATTGCAAACGGCTACCGTCAGTACCTGGAACTGGCGCCCATGCGGGGATTCATGTCATCGGTAGACTACAGGCTGCATTTCGGACTGGGGGATGCCACCGTGGTAGATACCGTCGTGGTGGAATGGCCCGATGGGAGGTCTACCATACTATCCGGCGTGACACCAAACCAGTTGGTCGAGGTATTTCAGAAGGATGCGAAATCGAATACCTTTGAAAATCTTGCAGCAAAGAAGCCGGCATTGTTTGAACAGGTCCCGATGTTTTCCGGAGTGGACTTTGTCCATCGCGAAAATGATTTTGTCGATTTCAACCGCGACCGGTTACTGTTCGCGATGAGGTCCAATGAAGGCCCCTGCCTTTGCATGGGCGACGTCAATAAGGATGGAAGGGATGACTTCTATATTGGCGGAGCCAAAGGACAAGCTGGCCGGCTCTATGTACAGGTGAAGCCCATGGCATTCAGGAGTGTTGCGGAGAACGTGCTGGAAGACGACGCCGACTCAGAAGATACGGATTGCCTGTTTTTCGACGCAAATGGAGATGGCTACCAGGACTTGTATGTGACCAGCGGAGGTAACGAATATTCCTCCAATTCACCATCCCTTCGTGACAGACTTTATATAAGCAGCGGAAATGGTAGCCTGGAGAAGAGCGAACAGCCGCTGCCAACGGCCGAGCGGTTTGAAAGTACCTCAGCAGTTGACGCTGCCGATGTAGACAGCGATGGCGACCTTGATCTGTTCGTGGGTGTAAGACTGATCCCTTTTCTTTATGGATTGCCTGGTAATGGATACGTTTTGCTAAATGATGGCACTGGAAACTTTGAAAATGCAACTTCTACTGTAGCCCCCGGACTCACCGAACTTGGCCTGATTACCGACGGGAATTGGGTGGATGTAAATGATGACGGAGCTCCTGACCTGGTGGTTGTAGGTGAATGGATGCCTGTAAAGTTATTTGTGAATCAAAATGGCACATTGGTTGACC
>DATBVZ010000237.1:0-4070 GCA_036515095.1 Cyclobacteriaceae bacterium
TGATGCCATCCTCCAGGGTCGTACTGGAATCCTGGGCGAAAACGTTCAGGGACAAGCTTAATAACAGGGAAACGGGCAGAAGCCTGAATGGACACTTTGTTAAGATAGATAGCGCAGCAGTCATTGTTGTTAAATACTGAATTGATGTAATAGAACAAATAATGTCTGAAATGCGCAAACTTATATTGATATAAATCAATACCCGAGATATTTCATCGGATATTGCGTGACGAAAACTTAACAATGATGGCGAATGACTTCGTCTGGGAACTGAATCTGTGTATGTACGATCAGGTCAGCACTCTATAAGTCGCTATCCCGGTGTTAACTTAGAGAATAGTTATGGGTGCTGTGTTTAGCGCACATGCGCACCATCCACCCTGTTAGATGTAGAAATATTTGAAAAGCATGCAGGCGACGGGAAGTTTACAAAAATTAGTTGATGACCGCCCGTAAAACTGATCGCATGCAGACGTGGCGTATCTTGCCGTCTTCGTTGAACCGGCATAGATGTTATGGATTTCTCCCAGAATCCGCCCAGGCGGAATTGATAAATGGTGCTAAGTAAAAGTCGCGTCATTTAAATATATTCGTTCGAGTTTCAACCATCCTGGAAATTTCGTGCCCTGCAAAGGGTGAGATATCGGTAATTAACCCTAAATATAACAAGTCATTGTGAACTCTCGTAACGTGACTCATTTCACAATAACGGGCAAATAAATCTGCTATTTAACAGCTTGGAAACTGGGCTTAATAACATAGGGCGTTATTCGATTGATTTATCAATCAATAACAAGAGCTTGAAATTATTTTATTAATGGGTAGTTGCTTATAAAGTTATTTTGAAATCGTAAGCATAAAAGGATTAAAGGGGAAACATAAGAGGAAATATTTATGCCACTACTTACAACTGCTTTTGAATCATCACCGAATGGTATGTTGATTGTTGATTCAAAAGGAAGGATTCACATGGTCAATCGTGAGATTGAGCGATTGTTTTGTTATTCAAGAGATGAATTACTGGGTTTGCCGGTCGAGATCCTGATCCCGGAACGTTACAAGACCGGCCACTCGATATTACGCGCCGGTTATTTTAAAAACCCCGAACCACGCATGATGGGAAAATGTAGAGAACTGTTTGGCCTCAGAAAGGACGGTATTGAAGTGCCGGTTGAAATTGGTATCACACCTGTCGAAACGGAAGAGGGAGTCTTTGTCATAAGCACAATTGTGGATATTAGTTACCGCAAGCATGCCGAAGCTGAACAAAGAAAGCTCGAAGAACAGTTGCGCCAGGCCCAAAAAATGGAAGCTCTGGGTCAGTTGGCAAGCGGGATTGCACACGACATCAACAACATCCTGCAAGCTATTCAGGCTAACGCGGAAATAGCCGTGAAAGATACTATTGAACCGGTTCTGGTCGATAAATTCTATGAAATCATCATGAATGTTGAACGCGGCAAACATGTTGTCGAACGCATATTGTCTTTCAGTCGCCAGAAAAGTCTGAATGTTCAGCCCCTGGATTTGAAAAAACAGACTGAAGCAACAATCGCTTTTTTAAAAGCAATGCTTCCCCCCGAAGTGCAATTGCAACTTCATGCTGAACCGGGCTTGCCACATATACTGGCCGATGTAAATTCCGTGGACCTAATCCTGATGAATCTTACCAATAATGCAGCTCAGGCAATGCAATCCGGCGCAAAACTGGATATCGCGCTTGAGTCATTTTACGCGAAGGATAATTTTGTGCGTATGCATCCTGAATTGAATGAAGGTTGTTATGTGCGAATGCTGGTCAGGGACACTGGTGAAGGAATGAATGAAGAGATAAGAGAGAAGGCCTTCGATCCTTTTTTTACCACCAAGGCATCCCAGGGTGGTTCCGGTTTGGGTTTGTCGATAGTGCAAAGGCTGGTGCTGGAACACGGCGGTAGTATCTGGATTGACAGCGAGGAGGGTGCCGGTACGGCGGTTAGCTGCCTGTTTCCAGCTGCCAATGATTCCGCTGTGGAATATATCGGTGATGATATATCAATGCCATATGGGAATTCCCAAAGAATAATCTGCGTTGATGATGAATCAGCGCTACAGACAGTGAACAACCAGGTATTGTCCGGATTGGGTTACAGGCCATCGGTTTTTGTTGACCCGAGAGTGGCGCTTGATGTTTTCAAGGTTTCCCCGGCTGAATTTGATCTGGCGGTAATAGACTATTCCATGCCGTTTTTAAACGGAATTAAATTGACCAGTGAACTGCTGAAGATACGGCCCGGGTTTCCTGTGGTAATAGTGAGCGGTTCAGTCAAGGGATCGGTTGAGAAGCAATTCAAGAAGGTCGGTGCGAAAGCTTTAATCAGAAAGCCTTATACTCGTTTGGAACTTGCCCATACACTGTTTTCAGTCTTGAATTCAGACTGATCGTCCATGTCCCAACATCGTAATGGAGCGGATATTGAATCACCATAGTCAGGTTCGAAAGGTTAGCCAGATGGAAGTGGCGAATACCAGAGCACGCTGAAGCGAAATCCATTCGATACTCAAAATGGTTGCATCGGGGTTGCCTCTTATCAGGAATTTCCTGAATCCTTTCAGACCCAGTTCAATTCTGCAGCTCACCATAACCGGCTATCTTGCGATGACCTGTTTGCTTGTAGTCACCGTCATAATCATGACAAATCAACTCGACAAGCTCAGCAACCGCAGCGAAGAAATGATAAACAAGTCAGCGAGAGCCATGCGAGCTGCCAGCGATTTAATTGAGCAGACTACCGCAATGGAAAGGAATGCACGTCAATACCTGGTTCTGGAAGACAGCGAATTACTGGTGATTTATTCAGGCAGAAGGGGAAAATTCATGGATACATCGGATAGTTTAATTCAAATGGATATCAATCCGGAAATTAACACGGAGATAGGCAGACTGCGCAACGAAGAAAATCATATATTTGAATTACTAAGCAGGAGCCGGAAAGATGATAACCTGACCTCGACCTACTCAGCACTTCTGGACCATGCTTACTTAATCCTGTATGAGATTGATGAGTGGATCGATAGCCAGGTATCGGAACAACGTCTGCAAACAAACCAGACCCGCCGCCTGCTAACATATGAGGTTTTGTTGTTACTTTTTATTGCGTTATTGATGGCGGGACTTTTCACCATTCTGATTACCAGGCCACTGCGCCAGATTGATCATGCGATTAATCGCCTTGGAAGTGGCCGTTATGACAGTCCTGTTCAAATACACGGTCCCCGCGACCTGAGAGATCTGGGCCAGCGGCTTAATTGGTTACGGAACAGGCTCAAAGACCTGGAACAGCAACGCACATTTTTTATGCACCATGTCTCCCATGAACTTAAAACTCCCTTGTCGGCCATTCTGGAAGGGACTTCACTCCTGGGCGAAGGAGTTGTCGGCAGATTTACGGATGATCAAAAAGATATTATCAATATTCTACGCAAGAATTGTCTCCGTTTGCAGGAACTGATAGAAAATCTGTTACGGTATAATGTTGAAAGTCCGGCACTAGTGAAGCCAATGCCTCATCCGGTCAGGTTTGAGGAAGTTATTAATCGAGTATTATCCGATCACAGGCTGGCAATCAAGACAGGACAGATCCGGATAGTGCGTCATATTGAAAAAGTTACCATCTATAGTGATCTGGAACAGGTGCGAGTGGTTCTGGATAACCTGATCTCCAACGCCATTAAGTACACGCCACAGAACGGAAAGATTGAAATTAGTCTGAAGCGGGAAACGGAAACGGCCGTGTTGGAAATACGCGATAATGGGCCTGGAATCCCTCCTGAAGAACGGAGTGATGTGTTCGAACCTTATTACCAGGGACAACAACCGGCGGATAAGCCGTTCTTAAAGGGAACCGGCCTGGGACTGGCTATAACCCGTGAATATGTCGAACTTAATGGCGGAAAAATAGAAGTGCTTGATGGCTGGCAGGGCGCCCGCATCCGCGTTCAACTGCCGCTCTCCCAAGGGGTTGGCTTGTGAAAAATTCACATTTTCAGTTACATCGTGTGATGGAGGTAATCCTGTTGTGTACTGTGTT
>DATBVZ010000238.1:0-9402 GCA_036515095.1 Cyclobacteriaceae bacterium
ATTCTCGTCCTGCCGGTCTTGTTCAACAACAGTAACTACCGTGTCCTCGCTAACAAAACGCGTAATGTCGTCGATGTGACCATCGGTATCGTCGCCTGCGATGCCGTCACCAAGCCACAGGACATTATCAACGCCATAAAAACGCCGAAGATAGCCTTCAATTTCATCGCGGGT
Organism: Cyclobacteriaceae bacterium; assembly: GCA_036515095.1. Classification (GTDB taxonomy): domain Bacteria; phylum Bacteroidota; class Bacteroidia; order Cytophagales; family Cyclobacteriaceae; genus ZC4RG29. The sequence continues at coordinate 175 of DATBVZ010000238.1, forward strand.
GAGGTTCGGGTTCCGGTTGGGATTCAGCAGGCATGAGGTAGTGGTAAGGACGGTTCCCCTGCCGTTGAAATCAACCGATCCACCTTCCATAATGATGCCGGGATGAACGACCGGTACACTCAGTTGTTCAGCGATACGCGTCGGAATGGCATCATCCAGATCATACGGGGGGTACTTGTTCCCCCAGGCGTTGTAACCCCAATCCACAATGATCTTCCTGAATTCGCCATCCGGATTGATGAGAAAGGCCGGTCCATGGTCACGGCACCAGGCATCGTTCGTAGGATTAAAATAAAACACAATGTTGTTCGCGTCTGCGCCCTCCCTGCCGAGTGCCCGGATGGCTGTTTTCCTCATCCCGTGATCAGCGACATTGATGCAGACGGTTTCACCTTCGGCAACACGTTTTACAAATTGCGCATACACAGGATAAATGCGATCCAGTTTTCCCGGCCATGAGGCTTCCTTATGGGGCCAACTAAGCCAGGTGGCCTGGTGCCGCGCAAATTCTGCGGGAAAGTAATACCCGGACGCCTTTGGATTTTGAAGGTCAGTTTCCGTTTTTGAGAAAGGTTTCTCCATCGCGATCATTATTTGCTACACCACGCAGCGTGGATGGCAGTACTTTATTCATCGCACCCGGCTTACACATCATCAATAAAACGACGGGTGATCGGCTGATAGGAATCAATGCGGCGGTCGCGCATGAAGGGCCAGTGCGTCCTGTACCGGTCGGTTGCGTTAAGATCAATATCCGTCACTTTTACTTCTTCCTTGTCGTGCGGAGCCTGATAGAGAATCCGGCCAAACGGATTGGACACAAAGGATCCGCCCCAAAACTTCATGGCGCCGTCCTGTTCATAACCCACCCGGTTTACACTAACTACGTGTACGCCGTTGGCAACGGCATGGCTACGCTGTATGGTCTGCCAGGCATCCAGTTGTTCCTTGTTGGTGGGATCATCCTGACTCGATGCCCATCCGATGGCCGTGGGATAAAAAAGAATTTCCGCGCCCATCAGTGAAGTGATCCTCGCACCTTCCGGATACCATTGATCCCAGCAAATGAGCACGCCGATCGTCGCGTATCGGGTCTTGAAAACCTTATACCCAAGATCACCGGGAGTAAAATAGAATTTTTCATAGTAAGCAGGGTCATCAGGTATGTGCATCTTGCGGTACTTGCCCAGGTATTCGCCGTCTGCATCCAATACCGCCGTAGTATTATGATAAATTCCCTGGGCGCGCTTTTCAAACAGGGAGGCCACGATCACGCATCCTGACTCCCGTGCAACCCCAGACAGTACTTCTGTTGATGGGCCGGGAACTGGTTCGGCAAGGGCGAAGTTCCCGTACTCTTCAGAATCGCAAAAGTAAAGTGTGCGAAAGAGTTCCTGAAGGCAAACGATTTGCGCCCCACCGGATGCAGCTTCCCGTATTCCCGCAACGGCCTTATTGAGGTTTTCTCCCGGATTGCTGGTGCAGGACATCTGCACAGTGCCCACCTTTACTATTTTGCCTGACAAAGTCTTCTTCTTTAAGTCCGCAAAATTAGTCCTATTGCACCAGAATCAGAAACTTATCAGGCGTCTTCAGGAAGCCTTATAAAGGATTCGTCTTTGGACTCGAGATGCGAAAATCCCATAAGCCAGGTATCGATTGCCCTGGCGGCTTCTCTTCCCTCGGAAATAGCCCAAACCACAAGCGATTGGCCCCTCCGTATATCACCGGCAGCAAAGATCCCCTCGGTAGAACTCATGTAGTTTGCGGTTCTGATATTACCCCTGATGTCCAGCTCTACACCCAGTTCGCTCAGCAACTGCCCCTTTTCTGCTCCAACAAAACCGATGGCGAGCAGGGCGAGTTCGCAGGGTATTACCCGCTCCGTTCCCGGGATCTCGTCAAATCCCATCTTGCCATTGCTCACCGCGCCCCATTTGATATCCACCACCTTAAGTCCCTGAAGCTTCCCTCGCGAATCGCCGATGAATTCCTTGGTCAGGATTGCCCATTGCCTGACCACGCCCTCTTCGTGTGAAGAGGAAGTGTTCAGGACCATTGGCCATTCCGGCCATGGATTATTTTCCGACCGTTCGGCAGGTGGCTTGATAAGGAGTTCGATCTGCGTTACGCTCCTTGCTCCCTGACGATTGGAAGTCCCGACGCAATCGGATCCCGTATCTCCTCCACCGATGACGAGCACATTTTTGCCCGTTGCCAGGATATCTCCGGAAAAGATCCTGTCTCCGGCAACCCGCTTATTCTGCTGCGAGAGAAAATCCATCGCAAAGTGAACACCGTCAAAGTTCCGGCCGGGAATGGGAAGATCCCTTGGCGCAGAGGCCCCTCCCGTAAGGAGCATGGCATCAAATTCATCCTGAAGCAACTTGGGGCTGATATTCACGCCAACGTGCGCATTCGTGCGAAACATAACGCCCTCCATTTCCATTACCCTGATCCTTCGATCGATCACTTGTTTCTCCAGCTTGAAGTCGGGAATGCCATAGCGAAGCAGTCCGCCTATGCGGTCACTGCGTTCAAACACCGTCACCCAATGGCCGGCTTTATTGAGTTGCGCTGCGGCAGCCAGACCTGCCGGCCCGGATCCGACAACGGCAATTCTTTTTCCGGTGCGGTGCTTTGGCGGGTTGGGTTTGATCAATCCAAGACCGAACGCCTTTTCTGCGATTGTCTTTTCTATAAATTCAATCGTAACCGGCTTGTTATTGATGCTAAGCACGCAACTCGCCTCGCAGGGAGCCGGACAAATACGTCCTGTAAATTCAGGAAAATTATTAGTAGTGCTCAGAATACGGATGGCCTCTTCCCACTTGCCCTGGTGCACCGCATCGTTGAAGTCGGGTATGTTATTTCCCAACGGGCATCCGCTGTGACAAAACGGAACACCACAGTCCATGCAACGCGCCGCCTGCTGATTGACCTTGTCTTCGCTTTGCGGTATATAGATCTCCTTAAAATCACGAATTCGTTCCTTCGGATCCCTTGTCTTTGGCACCTCCCGGTTGAATTTCATGAATCCATCTATCTGTCCCATTTCAAAATAAATCCTTCTGGTTTCTCCATTATTTCAATACCGCTGCTGCCTCACGTTCACTGGCTTCACGCTCCCTCTTCCTGGCAAGTACGGCCTTGTAATCCCTTGGCATGACTTTGACAAAACCCGCGGACAGGTTATCCCAATCATCCAGCAGCAACCGGGCAGGAGTGCTTCCCGTGTATTCCAGATGTTGCTCGATCATGCGTTTTATTTCGAGCTTGTCCTCGCCGGTGAGCGGCTCCAGATCAACCATTTCCTGGTTGCATAATTTCTCAAAGTTGTTGTCGGCATCAAAGACATAGGCAATGCCGCCACTCATACCCGCAGCAAAGTTCTTTCCTGTTTTACCCAGCACCACCACGCGTCCGCCGGTCATATACTCGCAGGCGTGATCGCCCACTCCTTCCACCACTGCTTTCACTCCGGAATTCCTCACACAGAACCGCTCCCCTGCCTGTCCGCGAATGTAGGCCTCTCCATTCGTGGCACCGTAGAAGGCCACATTGCCAATGACAATGTTGTCCTCCGGCACAAATGAAGCTTGCGGATCGGGATGAACAATCAATTTGCCACCTGATAGTCCTTTTCCAAAATAGTCATTCGCCTCCCCCACCAGTGTGAACGTTACACCTGGGGCAACGAAAGCACCGAAACTTTGCCCTGCGGAACCTTGGAATTCGAATTGAATGGTATCCTCGGGCAAGCCGGCGCCTTTGTATTTTTTGGATATCTCATGCGACAGCATGGCGCCTGTAGTGCGGTTGATATTACGGATTGGAAATTTGCTGCGAACCCTTTCGGCGGATTCAAGGGCCGGCTTTGCAGCCCTGATCAGTTGACGGTCGAGCACCTTCTCCAGTTCAAAATCCTGTTCGATTTGCTTGTAGGAGCCCACGTGATTGCTGAGGGGCTCCCTGTACAGTATCGGTGAAAGATCCAGCTTATCCAGTTTCCAGTGGTTCAACGGATGACGGGCCCGAAGCACATCGGTCCGTCCGATCATTTCATTTATCGTTCTGAATCCCAACTCTGCCATTATCTCGCGCAAATCCCTGGCCAGGAAAGTAAAGAAGTTCACGACATGGTCAGGGTCACCGGTGAACAGCTTGCGCAAGGACTCATCCTGTGTGGCAATACCCACCGGGCATGTATTCAGGTGACACTTGCGCATCATGATGCATCCTTCGACAACGAGCGCGGCTGTGGCGACTCCCCATTCCTCTGCTCCCAGCAAGGCTGCTATTGCGATGTCGCGCCCCGTGCGGATCTGCCCGTCTGTCTGAAGTACGACCCTGCTCCTGAGATTATTCTTCACCAGTGTCTGGTGCGCTTCAGACAATCCAAGCTCCCAGGGTAGACCGGCGTGACGGATGGAGCTGATCGGTGAAGCGCCAGTACCGCCATCTGCACCGGAAATCAGAATTGCATCTGCTTTTGCTTTGGCCACACCGGCTGCCACCGTTCCGACCCCCGCCTGCGATACGAGCTTCACATTGATCCGCGCCGATGGATTGGCGTTCTTCAGATCAAAGATCAACTGGGCCAGGTCTTCAATGGAATAGATGTCATGATGCGGCGGAGGCGATATAAGGCCCACTCCCGGCGTGGAATGACGAACTCTCCCAATCCACTCGTCAACTTTATGACCGGGTAACTGACCTCCTTCGCCAGGCTTGGCGCCTTGCGCCATCTTGATCTGCAGCTCATCGGCGTTAGCCAGGTAATGACTCGTCACACCGAATCTGCCGGACGCGACCTGCTTTATCGCCGATCTTTCCCAATCGCCATTTGCCTTGCGCTCATAGCGGATCTCGTCTTCACCACCTTCACCGCTGTTGCTTTTGCCGCCAATACGGTTCATCGCAATCGCCAACGTCGTGTGCGCTTCAAAGGAAATCGATCCAAACGACATCGCACCGGTAGCAAAGCGTTTCATGATATCCTCTGCGGACTCCACTTCATCAACAGGGACAGGATTTCTCTTCTTAAACTCAAACATGCCGCGCAGCGTGAGGGTATCACGTGTTTGATCGTTTATTTTCTCAGCATATTTCTTGTACAGACTGAAGTCATTTCTCTTCGTAGAGTGCTGGAGCAGGTGAATGGTTTCCGGATCAAATAAATGCTTTTCACCTTTTCTCTTCCATTGATACACCCCGCCTTCCTGCAGGTTTGCGGTATGATACCGGAAGGCCAGCCTGTGCCTCACCAGTACTTCCTCGGCCAGGTCGTCAAAAGACAACCCTTCGATACGGCTCGCAGTTCCCCGGAAGCACCTGTCCACTACCTCACTACCCAATCCCAGCGCTTCAAATATCTGTGCAGACTGATACGACTGCAACGTACTGATACCCATCTTGGACATTACCTTAAGCAAACCGTTGCCAATCCCTTTGCTGAAATTGACAAACGCTTCCTCATCCGTCATCGTTTTCCCCAACTGTCCGTTAAGGTTAAGCTCATGGATTGACTCCAGGGCCAGGTACGGATTGACCGCACTGGCTCCATAACCGATGATTGTTGCAAAGTGATGGACTTCCCACACGTCTCCTGCTTCAACGACAAGCCCAATCCTGGTCCGGATCCTCTTTTCTACAAGATAGTGGTGTACGGCACCCGTCGCCATTAGTGAGGGTATCGGTGCGTGGTCTTCGCTGATCCTGCGATCCGACAGTATGATGATCTTTTTCCCGCTGTGAACCGCTTCCTCGGCCTCGCTGCATATCCGCCCGATGCTTTCCTCCAGCCTGCCAGGCTTACCGTCGGCGTTGAAGACCGCATTAATCACAGCGAACTCAAACCCTTCCTTCTGCATATTCTTCAACTTCTCAAGATCTTTGTTGAGGAGGACAGGCTGCGAAATGTGTATCTGGCGCGTATGCTCCGGGCTTTCTTCAAGCACATTGAGACTGGCGCCTACGCGCGTAAACAAGGACATCACCAACCGCTCGCGAATAGGATCGATCGGCGGATTGCTCACCTGCGCAAAATGCTGCTTGAAGTAGTTCGAAATGTGCCGGCTTTCCTTCGACAATACGGCCACCGGCGTATCGTCACCCATCGAACCGATAGGCTCGTATCCCTTCTCCGCCAGCGGTATCAGGATCATCCGGAGATCTTCGTTCGTAAAGCCGTATGCATTCTGCCTCTGACGCAGCGTAGACGCATCGTATTTTTCTTCGAAGGATTCCGGTTCAGGTTCCAGGCGAAGCTTCAACCGGTTTTGTATGATCCAGTTGTAATAGTGCTTATGTTCGTATACCGACTTCTTAACGTCATCATCATACATTACTCTTCCTTTGGTCAAATCAGCCATGACCATCTTCCCGGGCGTAATGCGCCCTTTCTCCAGCACATCTTTCGGATCTATGGCAAGTGCCCCCGCCTCCGAAGCCATCACGATCCTGCCGCTTCGTGTAACACAGTACCGGAGCGGACGCAGGCCGTTGCGGTCAAGCGTTGCTCCGATCCGCACGCCATCGGTGAAAACCAGGGCGGCTGGACCATCCCATGGTTCCATCATGGAAGCGTGGTATTTATAAAAGGCCTTGCGGTGTGGATCCATCAGCTTATTGTCCTGCCACGCCTCTGGTACCAGCATCATCAGCACGTGGGGAATGCTCCTGCCCGACAGCACGAGCATTTCCACCAGTGCGTCAAGATTCGCGGAATCGGATGCCTGCGGATTGGTGATGGGTAACAGCTTCCTGATCTCATCGGGTGTAAAAAGGGTTGATTTGAACAACCCCTCTTTCGATTTCATCTTGTTGACATTACCCCGGATGGTATTTATCTCACCGTTGTGCGCGATATAACGGAACGGCTGAGCAAGTTTCCAGTTTGGAAATGTATTCGTCGAAAATCGCGAGTGGACCAAAGCAAGCGCGGTTTTTACCCGGGCGTCCTGCAGGTCGTAGAAATACTTTCGCAATTGCTCGGTGCGAAGCTGCCCCTTATAAATAATGGTTCTGGATGAAAAACTTGCGATATAAAATTCACAGTTGCTTCCCCTTACTTCGGTCGCGACGCGATGTGAGGCGTGATTTCTCAAAACAAAAAGCTTGCGTTCAAAAGCATCGCCTTCGATGGTATTGTCTTTAGGGCTTACAAAAACCTGCTCGATGGTAGGCTCAACCTCCGAAGCGCCCGGCCCAGGTACGCTGTGATCGGCCGGAACAACCCGAAAACCGATCAAGGACAGGCCCAGTTCCTCAATATTTTTCAGGAGGATCTTCCTGCAGGATTCGACTACCTTCTTGTCACGGGGAAAAAAAACCATCCCTACTCCATACTTTCCTGCCGCCGGAAGCTCAAAGCCAAGTCGTCCGCATTCCTCAACATAGAACTCATGCGGTATCTGGATCAGTACTCCTGCCCCGTCCCCGGTCTTGGGGTTACAGCCACATCCACCCCTGTGCTCCATGTTCTCCAGCATGGTGAGCGCATCATTAAGGATCTCATTCGAGCGTGATCCATTAACATTGGCAATGCATCCAATACCGCAGGCGTCATGTTCCAGTTCAGGAGTGTACAGGCCGCTTTTGGTTTTTTCATTCATGATATGGTCGGTTTTCTTAATACACCACCTGATTTTCACATTGATTTCATGGTGGCCTAACGTGTCTTTCATGGATTACCAGTCAATAGAGTACACCAATAATACGCAGGGACCGGCCGGAGGAGCTTATCAGATAGCCCAATCAGTTTTGTAAATTATCAAAAAAACAGCAGAAAATTTCGAGAAGTGCCCGTAAACGCAGAACTTTTTTATTCTTTTTACAAATGATTCCGCGGATTTTGAAATATCTTAAACGCCAACGATTGCAGTGCCGGTAAATTTGTAAAAATGATATTGCCGAAATCTGCCCTTAAAATTCGGATAACACGATCAGTTTTTTGAAGCGCGGGTCATTTCCTTCTTGCCGGGAGCGCCGGGTAACGACTCTACCAGCATACCCAACGATCGCAGATTCCTTCTTACCTGACCCTTGGCGGAGTAGGTAACGAGCACACCCCCTGGTCGCATAGACAATTCGATCTTGCTGAGTGTATCCAGCGACCACAGCTCAGGTTGTTTGTCCGGAGCAAACGCATCAAAGTACACCACATCAAATTGCCCGGGCGTGATAGTCATGCCCTGAATGGTTTCTTTCACCTTGTGAATAATAAATTTCTTATCCACTGTGTGTTCGATCGCCCAGGACAATTCATGCAATCGGGGAAAGTCATCCGCGTGGTGATCCTGCCATTTGGAATAATTCAACCGCGACCATATATCGCTCGTCACCGGATAGGGCTCGACGGTCGTGTAATGGATGGTCGCGTTTGCTGATCTTGAGCGATGCAGTGTCAGCAGCGCGTTGAGTCCCGTTCCGAAACCAACCTCAAGTACGTTCACCAATTCAGGCCCGTGTCTGTCAAGGTAATAGTCAAGTCCGTTCCTGATGAAAACGTGGAGCGACTCACTGCGCGCACCATGACGCGAATGGTAAGTCTCCTCCAGCGTGGTGTTGACGAGCGAATGAGAGCCGTCCGCGGTGACAATGATCTCCACGCCGTCCATTCAGGTGCCGCGAAAGATCAGTACAACGGCAACCGCATTAACACCCTCTTCCCGTCCGATGTATCCCAATTTTTCATTGGTCGTAGCCTTGATGGAAATATCCTCCGTACCAATGCCCATCAGGGGGGCTAATACGGATTGCATTGACACTATGTGAGGATTTACCCTGGGCTTTTCAAGGCAGACCGTACAATCCACATTACCGATCTTCCATCCTTTGCTGGTCAGCATGCCTACGACTTCTTTCAGGAAGAATTTGCTGTCCATACCCTTCCACCGCTCATCATCGTTTGCAAAATGAAAACCGATATCGCGAAGGTTGGCCGCGCCCAGCAACGCATCGCAAATGGCGTGGATAAGCACGTCGGCATCAGAATGACCTGTCGCTCCTTTCGAGGCTTCTTCGAGCCGGATCCCTCCCAGGAAAAATTCCTTCCCTTCCTCCAGCCTGTGTACATCGAACCCCATACCTACCCTTATTTTCATGATGCAAAAATTGTAATGAATATCGTTATGGTCCTCCTGAATCGCCATGCACGGAACGGGGGGAGAATCCAACTACCGCCTTTCATTTCTCACGGCGGTAGTACATTACGGTCGCATTATC
>DATBVZ010000239.1:0-3606 GCA_036515095.1 Cyclobacteriaceae bacterium
TGATCCCAGACCGAATTACCTTTTGATTGCCATTTTTTTTCTGGCCTTTCTTCAAAAATTCTTTGATCACAACTTCCCGAGGCTGTTTTACCTCATTACCCGGCGGATACTGCAACCGTTTGAAATAGTGTTTTTCCTCCCATTTCAGTCTACCCAATAATCGGCTGACAATCGTCACATTCAAAACTGATGAAGATCGCAGTTGCAGTTGCGGTTGGTCATGCTGATTGTTCCGTTTACGCCTGACCTTAGCAGCGTTAAAAAACAAGAAATTATGAACACGCGAATAATCTTACTCATTCTGTTAGCCGGCAGCCCGTTTCTTCTCGCTGCACAGGCCATCTATGCGGTGAATGATGCAGCAGTTATTACGATAGAAGGAACCTCCACCATGCACGATTGGGAAATGGAGACCAAAAAGGTGTCAGGAAAAGCAGAATTCATCCTGGATGGAAATGAGGTCAGGGGAATCAAGTCCCTTTATATCACTGTCCCTTCGGAGAGCTTGAAAAGCGGAAAGGGTGCGATGGACAAAAATGCCTATAAGGCGTTGAAGACAAATGATCACCGGGAGATAAATTTCACGCTCACGGATGTCAGTAAGATCGAGAAGTCCGGGGGAAAGTATATTCTGACCTGTGAGGGAAGGCTGACCATAGCGGGTAAGACGAAAGCCGTCGAGCTGACGGCCACTTGTCTGCCGAAAAGTAACGGCAGCATTCAGTGTACCGGAGGAAAAGTAATCAAGATGACCGAGTATGAAGTTGAGCCACCGTCATTCATGTTTGGCTCCGTCAAAACCGGTGATCAATTGGAAATAGAATTTGATGTAATGTTCTCAAAATCTTAATACGTAATCCCTATCCAAAAATCTTAAATTTTTACTACCATGAAAACTAAGACAATCAACCGGATAAACATTAGCCTGATGCTGATTTTATTCGTAACAGGGGGAGCGGCCTGGGCGCAGCTTCCTGCAATCCAGTACTTTCGTCCCTACGATCAGCGCGGGGTAAATGTTTTTGAAACTTCAAAAGACGACACCGTGCAATTCGAGGGTCTGAAGGTGCGCATTGGTGCAAGTTTCAAGCAACAATATCAAAATCTGAATCACAGCAATGAAGCGGATGAGGTTTTGGCATTGGAAGGAACTCCGAATGAGTTCAATCAAAACAAACTGATGGATATAGGTGGCGGCTTCAACCTTGCCATGGCAAACCTCAACCTTGATATCCAATTGGCGGATGGTGTACGGGTAAATCTTGTCACCTATCTTTCGTCGCGCCACCACTCCGAAACATGGGTTAAATCAGGCTACTTCCAGATTGATAAGGTAAGTTTTCTGAACAGTGAATTCATGGACAATCTCTGGCAGAACCTCACATTGAAGGTTGGTCACATGGAGATCAACTACGGTGATGCGCACTTCCGCAGGAGCGATGGTGGCAACGGAATGCACAATCCTTTTGTGGAAAATTACCTTATTGATGCTTTTTCAACTGAAATCGGCGCCGAACTCTACTGGCAAAAGGACGGATGGCTTGCCATGATCGGAATTACCGATGGTGAAATCCAGGGCAACGTTACCCGGCCGGATGACAGGAAGCCTTCCATCTATGGAAAAGTAGGATTCGACAGAAACATCAGCGAAGACCTCCGCGTCAGGCTTACCGGTTCATTCTATGATACCCGGTCTTCCATCAGCAACACCCTGTATAGCGGCGACCGTACCGGATCGCATTACTACATGGTAACCGAACCTGAATATTTTCTCTCCGGTGGTGCGCGGACCGGGACATCGGTTTCCAACCGGTTTACTTCCGGAAGGATGAATCCCGGTTTCAGGGATCAAGTCCGGTCTTTTATGATCAACCCCTTTATTCAGTTTAGCGGGTTGGAGTTCTTCGGGAACTATGAAGTTGCAAAAGGAAAGGCATCGAATGAGACCATCGAACGCGAGTACAAGCAATTTGGTATCGATGGCCTCTACCGCTTTGCTCAGGACAGGTTCTATGTTGGCGCCAGGTATAACGGACTGACCGGTGAGGAGTCCTTTGGCGAAGTCTCCGTTAACCGGATGGCCTTTGCCGGGGGATGGTACCTGACAAAGAATGTCATGTTCAAAGTAGAATATGTGAAACAAGAATATGATGACTTCCCGAGCACGGATATTCGTCACAATATGAAATTTGACGGATTTCTCATCGAAGGCGTCATCGGTTTATAGGAGGGGATAAGCCGCCCGGAACTCCGGGCGGCTTTTTTTATATCTTTACAGTATGAAATACGGGCTCCTTGTTCTGACATTTTTCCTCGCTGCGGCAACTTCCCCATCGACCGAAATGGAACGATGGATAATTGATGCCAGCAGTGAGCTAATCATAAGCGGGGCTACCAACGTTAACGACTTTATCTGCCGGACTGACTGCTACGACGTCCGCGATACCCTTGAGCTGATTTCACAGAAAGAAAAGGGCACCGTGATGTTTTCCAGGAACGCAATGGTTATCCCCGTCAGCAGTTTCGAATGCGGCAACGATTTAATCACCAGAGATTTTCAGGAAACCCTGAAGGTGAACGAATACCCGGAGCTCACTATCCGGTTTGTGTCCATCGACGACCGTGCAACCGTGCTCCGGGCAGGGGCGGTTACAGGGAAGGTGGAGATCACCCTGGCCGGAACCACACGGGTCTACTCGGTCCTTTACAGCGCCGCCGGTAACGGCCGCAACACATTTTCCCTGACGGGCAAGCAGGCAGTTTGCTTCTCCGATTTCAACCTGGAAGCACCCAGAAAAATGATGGGGCTGATCAAAGTTCAGGATAACCTTGAGGTTGAATTTCAGCTTCACCTGGTTCGGATCTAAGCTGAGATGTGTTTACGTGTTTATGTGTTTATGTGTTTACGTTGCCCTTGTGAAGGCTAGCGCGAGGCACGTACATAAGCACATAAACACATAAACACCTAAACACGTTACCGCCCGCTCGGTTGCACGAATACAAACAATCCGACTATCTTTAGCATACGTCTGATGCACAAAAATGGACTTGAAACGGCATAACAACCTCGCGCGGAGCAGGGAAAAGGAAAACAAAAGATTCCTGAATTCACTGCGGAAAACTGACGCCAGGAGAGTGGACGAGGCGTTCCACAAGCTCCATGAGGAAGTTTTCAGGGAAACCTCCTGTCTCTTGTGTGCTAACTGCTGTAAGACCACAAGTCCGATATTCTACCAAAATGACATCGAACGGCTGTCCCGGTTATTCCGGATGAGGCCGGCCGATTTCATCGAAAAATACCTGCGCATCGATGAAGACAACGACTATGTGCTGCAATCGGTACCGTGCACGTTCCTGGATGCCGACAACTACTGCAGTGTCTATGAAGCAAGGCCTAAGGCATGTCGTGAGTATCCGCATACGAACAGAAAAAAAATGGTCCGGATATTGGACCTCACGCATAAGAATACGCGGGTATGTCCCGCCGTACTGGAAATCGTCGAGCGACTGAAGAACGTATCCCTGCATTAGTGCATGTCATTCCAAATAGATTTCAATCCTAACCTTATTCCATCATGATCCCTGGCAGCGTACTCCCATTTCTGT
>DATBVZ010000240.1:0-9114 GCA_036515095.1 Cyclobacteriaceae bacterium
TGGCTGGGGAGTAGGAAGTGGCAGGGATTGACAACGTAAAACGGGTTCCGCTTTGATCACTTGCGACATGAATGGATCCGCCATGGATTACGGCAAGCTCCTTCGACAAGGCCAGACCGATGCCCCTGTGCTCGGCATCACCGGGGTGAGCCTCCTCCGATGGCGCTGACATCAACTTTCTCTCGAGTATTTTTTCCAGCTGGACGGGTGGAATGTGAAGGCCCCTGTTGAACACAGTGATAGTCACGTACCCGGAGTTCACGTTGATCCAGACTGCAATTTGTCCGCCTTTCGGACTGAATTTGATGGCATTCGACAGGAAGTTTATGAGTATCGTTTCGACCTTTGTTGAATCGTAAGACATGATAATGGGTTCATCGGGCAGATTCATCTCGATTTCAACCTGCTTCTGACCGGCCAGCGAGTGGAAACTTGTCGCTGTTGTCCTTACCAGGCTTCCGATATCACCTTTCCGCAGTTCGAGGTTCAGCATGCCTTCATTAAGCCGCGACATTTCCAGGAGGTCATTGATGAGATGCAACAACCGTTGTCCGTTTTCCTGCATAAGCTTCAATTGATCGACTTCTTCCGGTTCGGCGTTCCGGATCATCTCTTCCAGCGGCCCGAGAATTAGTGTCAGCGGCGTTCGGAACTCATGTGACAGGTGGGCATAAAACTGGGATTTGAGACGATCGACCTCGCGGATCTTTTCTGCCTCCAGTCGTGCCATGGTGGCCATCATTTTTTCTTCCTCTGCCAACGCCTTGACAACCTTGTTGGAGCACAGGGCTGCAATGATCCTCAATATCCGCAAGTGGGTGCCCGTGAAGAAATTCTTATCGGGATGCTCGGAGTCAATCACTCCAATAACCAGGTTTTCATAAACAATGGGTACCGTAATCTCTGAAAACCGACGCTGGTCATCAACGATGTACCGTGGATCTTTGGAGGTATCGGCGATGACTTCGGCCATTCCCGTTTTCGCGACTGACCCAACAATTCCCTTGCCGAGGGGTATGGTGATCACGTTGCTGATCTCAAAGGCATCCGGATTTTTGGGTCCAAAGGCCGCTTTCTGCTCAAGCCGTTGGGTCTGTTCATTTAGCAGATAAATTACACAGTCCTGAAACCCCAGTTGAGAAATGCAATTCTTGGCGACATCCCACAGGATCTCGTTGACGGTATTCTTGCCATAGAGACTGGTGGCGAAATAGGCAATGATCTCTTCTGATTCCCGTGAGGTGCGGATCAATTGCTCGTTCCTGATATTCTGCCGTGCATACAATTTGAAGTAGAACAGAGCGGCGATGATAGCCAGTACGAATGTCAGCGTAAGGTTTCCGTAATAGTACCCACGTTGTTGCTCCGGCGAGAGTCCGACACTGAGGAGTTTGTAATCTGTCAATTCCAGGGTGACAAGACAGATAAGGGTAAACGATATGGAGAATATCAGGCTCTTGATTTCAGTGAAATCATAGATGAGAACAGCCCCGAAAATTACAGGGAGATAAATAAGGTGCTCGCCTGTCGCGCGTCCGAATGCGGAAGCAGTCACAAAGAGATACAGGTTGGACCCCAGAAAGAGGAGGTGCTTGGACGCAAAATGAGACCCCTTCCGGTTGAGCAGGATACAGCCCAGGCACAAGACAAAAAAGCCCAGTGAAACGTACCGGAGAAAAAACGCATTGCCCGAAAAAATGAACAGGTAAGGAAACGTGCTTAGCGCAGCCAGCACCGCAAAAAGGGTGGTCAGATCCTTCCTTCTGGACAGTTCAAAGGACATAGTTACCGTTGGGAAATGGAATCTGTAAGTTAGTGAAAATGTGAATTGAACCGGCGGCATTTGATGGTGCAGCACGCACCATTTTTCAGGGAGTTGGAATACAGGCCGGTTCACCATCAACACAAAGCTCGCCTCAAAGGGCGATTTTAAATGTTTTTCCGTAGTTTTGCGAATCCAATACGATGGCGAAAAACACGGTTAAGTCAAATACGTTCAAGGGTCCCAGGGAAAGGAAGGACAAGGCAGGGAAAGGGAAATTCAGTTTTAGATTTTTTACCGATCCCAGGTTTAAGCTGGCTTTTGGTTTTTTTCTCCTTCTCCTGTCAGTTTTTCTCCTGACAGCCTTTGTTTCCTACCTGTTTACCGGAAAGGCGGATCAGAGTATCGTGGAAGCCACGGGCGAAAGCGGATTGATCCAGACGGGGAAGGAAGCAAAGAACTGGCTCGGGCTATACGGCGCCATTGTATCTCACTATTCTATTTTCCGGTGGTTTGGCATTGCCGCATTCTTCATCCCCCCCCTGTTATTTGCATGGGGTTTCAGAATACTCTTTCACCGATCGATCATGCCGATGCTTTCGGTGTTTGCATTTTGTTTGTTTGCCACCCTATGGCTGAGTCTCCTGTTGGGATACCTGGCCCTCATAAACCAGGGGTCCAGCGAGTGGGGATATCTCGGTGGGGGTCTTGGCGATGCGATGGCAGAAGTATTCCAAAGCATGTTCGGCTGGGGCACCTTCCTCTTCCTCATTCTCTCGCTTTTTATTTTCATCGTTTTCTTCTTCAATATCACCGCACTCAATGTGATGGCCCCAAGGGATCCGAAGCCTATGGGAAACGACGCTATCGTGGGCGAGGATGCAGACGGCTTGTTTTCCGGCTATACAGACGAGGGGGACAACTGGCCGGAAGTAGCTGGAAAGCAGGCGGAAGAAGAGCCGGTTACCCCTGCGAGAGTGCCGGATGCAGCGACAGCGGATGAAAAAACTACGGATAGCAAGCCGGTAGACAGCACGAATGAAATAAAGCTGGAGGTAGAGAAACCCGCTCAGAAAAAACAAACTGCCGACCCGGTATTTACGGTAGCGGAGCGCACCGAAACAGATAAGCTTGCTGAGCAATTGGTGGAAGAGAAGGGCTTGTATGACCCCACGCTCGACCTGAGCGGTTACAAATTCCCGCCCCTGGAACTGTTGCGTGAGTATGAAGCCAGCAAAGTGCAGGTGACGCAGGAAGAGCTCAATCTGAACAAAGACCGGATTGTGGCGACACTGGTTAATTTCAAGATCGGAATCCAAAGCATTAAGGCGACAATCGGTCCTACCGTTACCTTGTACGAGATCGTTCCGGAGGCAGGTATAAAAATTTCCAGGATCAAGAACCTGGAAGATGATATCGCTCTTAGCCTGGCCGCATTGGGAATCCGGATCATTGCGCCAATTCCTGGCCGGGGCACAATAGGTATCGAGGTTCCGAATAAGAACAGGGAGATGGTAAGTATCCGCTCCGTATTAAGCACCGAGCGTTTTCAAAAGAGCGATATGGAGTTGCCCGTGGTGCTTGGAAAAACCATTTCAAACGAAGTATTTATTGTCGACCTTACGAAAATGCCCCACCTCCTGGTTGCGGGAGCTACGGGTCAGGGTAAGTCGGTGGGATTGAATGTACTGCTCACTTCACTGCTGTATAAGCGTCACCCTTCCCAGCTAAAATTCGTGCTGGTCGATCCGAAGAAAGTGGAAATGTCGTTGTTCAGCAAGATCGAACGTCACTATCTGGCCAAGTTGCCGAACAGCGAAGAGGCAATCATTACGGATACCCGCAAAGTGGTCCATACCCTTAACTCCCTCTGTATTGAAATGGAGAACCGTTATGAAATGCTGAAAGATGCGGGCGCCAAGAATACGAAGGAATACAATGCCAAGTTTGTCTCCAGGAAGCTCAACCCAAAGGAAGGACACAGGTTCCTTCCTTATATTGTACTTGTAGTCGATGAGTTGGCCGACCTGATGATGACTGCGGGTAAGGAAGTGGAGACGCCCATCGCACGGCTTGCTCAACTTGCCCGGGCTATCGGTATCCATTTGGTGGTGGCAACGCAGCGACCTTCGGTAAATGTCATTACCGGGGTTATCAAAGCCAATTTTCCCGCACGCCTATCCTTTCGTGTAATTTCCAAGGTGGACTCGCGAACCATCCTCGACACCGGAGGCGCAGACCAGCTTGTGGGGATGGGAGATATGCTCCTTTCAAATGGCTCAGACATCATGAGGCTGCAATGTCCTTTTATCGACACTCCCGAAATTGACAAAGTCGTGGACTATATCAGCAACCAGCGGGGCTATGACTCTGCTTACCTGCTTCCCGAATTCGAAGGAGACGATGAAGGCGGAGCCGCAAGTGTGGACCTAGCGGAACGCGATTCGCTTTTTGAGGAAGCGGCAAGGCTGATTGTGGCCCACCAGCAGGGAAGCACATCCCTTATTCAGCGCAAACTCAAGCTCGGTTACAACCGGGCAGGCCGCCTCATCGACCAGTTGGAAGCCGCGGGAATTGTTGGCCCCTTTGAGGGCAGCAAGGCGAGGGAGGTTTTGGTCAGGGATGAACTCAGTTTGGAACAATTATTGAACGAACTGAAAGAAAAACACGGACAATTTTAACTTTGCACCTTATTATTACCGGATACCTTATCATGAAGCAGTTACTTCTCATTGGATTTCTGGCCTTTTTCGCACAAAAGGCCTTTTCTCAATACGATTCCAAAGCCCTGGAGACCCTGGAAGCCATGAGCGCCAAATTTAAGGCAATGGGCGCCTTTGAGGCCGATTTTTCTTACAAACTGACCAATGATGTGGATAATATTAATGAGGAATTCAAGGGTACCATGACTGTAAAGGGCGATAAGTACAGGCTTTCCCTTCCGGAACAGGAGGTGATCAACAACGGTACAACGCTGTGGACCTATCTTCCTGATGCCAACGAGGTGAATATCGACAACTACGACCCCGATTCCGAGGACGTGAACCCTTCGAAGATATTTGAGATTTACAAAAAAGACTTCAAGTACCTCTATCTCAAGGACGAAATGGTAGGCGGCGTGCTTTGCGAAGTGATCGACCTGGTTCCGGAAAAGACGGATGCTCAATTCTTTAAAATACGGATGAATATTGCCAAGAAGGATAAGAGTGTCAAGAGTTTCACCATGTTTGACAAAGGCGGGAACCGGTATACCTATTCGATCACCCAATTCAATCCGAACATTGAAGTCGAGGATTCATTTTTTACCTATGATCCCAAAAAACATCCGGGTGTCGAGGTAATCGATCTCCGATAGCAGACGCTCCGGTCATACAGATGCGACGCTGCGCAAGTGAATTGGCCGATTAATTCTATTTTCGCATCATGGACCGGCTTCAGCTCTTCGAACAAATCAAACGCAAAGGCTCCTACCTGTGCGTCGGGCTTGACAGCGATATCAGAAAGATTCCACCGCATCTCCGGTCATTGGAAGATCCGCTGTTTGAGTTCAACAAGCAGATCATCGATGCAACTCAGGATTACTGCGTGGCCTATAAACCTAACATTGCCTTCTACGAATCATTGGGATCGGCGGGATGGAATAGCCTGGAGAAGACACTCAGCTACATTCCCGATACAATCTTTACCATTGCCGATGCAAAACGCGGTGACATCGGCAACTCATCAACGCTTTACGCCCGTGCTTTTTTCGAACGATTGAATTTCGACGCCATTACCGTTTCGCCCTACATGGGTGAGGATTCGGTCAAGCCGTTTCTCCAGTTCGAAGGCAAGTGGGTGATTGTGCTGGCCTGCACGTCAAATCCGGGCAGCAACGACTTTCAACTGTTCGAATCCAAACAATCCGGGCGACTGTTGTTTGAAGAAGTGATTATGAAATCACAGGAATGGGCAGGACCTGACAAGCTTATGTTTGTTACCGGTGCTACGGCACCGGAACGTATCGGTCGCGCCCGAAGACTTGCGCCTGAAAACTTCCTTCTTGTACCGGGCATCGGGGCGCAGGGTGGTGACCTCGAAGTGGTTTCAAACCTTGGAATGAATCGCGAATGCGGCCTGCTTGTAAATGCCACACGATCGGTTATCTACGCCTCAGCGGGCGCAGACTTTGCTGATGCTGCTTCGAACGAGGCCCGGAAAATAAAAAACCGGATGACGGAATACCTGGACCGGTTCCTCCAAACCTGATCCATTCTCAATATCCCGCCACACCGCCATCAGGAGCCCGGGGGTCGGCGTGACCGGTGATCTCCTTTCGGGATGCGTTGTAGAGGATGCCCATGACTGAACCCTGATAACTAACTTCACGCAATGCATAACCCATCCGGGTCAGTATTTCTTTGGTATCCGGAGAAATGCAGAATCGCTCATGGCGTAGGGTATCGGGTAGCCATTGATGGTGAAAACGTTTCGCATTTATTGCTTCGGCAATATTCATTTGATGGTCGATAACATTCAGCATTACCTGCAATACCGTATTGATAATTGTTTTGCCGCCGGGACTTCCGATGATGAGGAATGGCTTATCCTCTTTAACTACAATGGTGGGAGTCATACTGGACAGCATTCGCTTCCCGGGTGCAACCAGGTTTGGAGCAGTGCCGATCAGACCGTCCGGGCTGGTAACACCGGGATGGGGATTGAAGTCACCCATCTCGTTGTTGAGGAAAAAACCCAAACCATCCGCGATGATCTGTGATCCGTAACTGTATTCAAGTGTATACGTCAGCGAGACCGCGTTTCCATTGCCATCCAGTACGGACAGGTGGGTGGTATTGGGACTCTCGTAAGGCTGCGAAAAGGTGACAGGATCGCTGGCAGACGCGGTGTCCGATTGGATGGAACTTCGCAATTCGGCCGCATACGCTTTGGAAAGTAGCTTCTCTACCGGGATATCCGGATTGAAATCAGGGTCGCCCAGGTAGTAGGCACGGTTTGCGTAGGCCCGCCTCATGGCCTCGGCGAGCAGGTGGACATATCCGGCAGAATGATAGCCTGAGTCCCTTAGATCATATCCCTCAAGGATATTCAGCATTTGAATCAGCGTGATCCCACCGGAGCTGGGCAGTGCCATGGAGTAAACATCATACCCCCGGTAATTTCCCCTGACTGGGGAACGTTCTATTGCTGCATACCCTGCAAGATCCTCTCTTGTAATGATACCATCCATGGACTGTATAAACGAGACCAGCTTCTCTGCTGTCTTACCCTGATAGAAGCCGTCACGTCCGTGTTTTCGGATTCGTTGCAGCGTTTTGGCAAGGTCGTGCTGACGCCAGGTTTCCCCGGGAAGATAGAACTCCTTTCCATTCCTGTACATCACGCGTCGCGTGGATGGATAGTGTTTCCAGTCATCTTCATTTGAACGGGAATCATCATGTAGCGCATGAGTAAAAGAAAAACCTTTCCTCGCCAGTTTTATGGCCGGTGTGACCAGCTTTGCCCACGGTAATTTGCCGTATCTCTGATGGGCCAGGTGAAGCCCGGCGACAGTTCCCGGAACGCCGACGGACAGAATACCTTCATGGTTGAGGTCGGGAATAAGATTTCCGGCCTCGTCTACATACATGTCCGGTGAGGCAGCCTTTGGCGCCTTCTCCCTGAAATCGAAGGTTGTCACCTTACCGGTCTGATCCCGGAATACAATAAAACCGCCACCTCCGATATTACCTGCCGATGGCCAGGTTACCGCAAGTGCAAAGGCTGTGGCAACCGCGGCGTCGATTGCGTTACCTCCTTGCTTCAGAATATCACGCCCGGCATCGGAAGCCAACTGCGATGCGGAAACAACCATTCCGGTGCGCGCGTATTCAGGTTCCTGGGCGCTAAGGCGGAATACGCAAAAGAGGAGCAGTATGGACAGGAACCTTGTCATTGTTCGAAATTTCTGCTTCAAATTAGACATTTTTCTGATTACTTTGACCCGGCCATTCAGGCATACCCCTATCGTTAGTTTGATAATGACAGAAACCCTCAATGTTATGACTGAATCCTTTTTGCACTATGTATGGCAATTTCAGTATTTTGACAAGAAAGATCTTGCTACCATCCGCGGGGAACCGGTACAGGTATTCAGCCCCGGCGTATTGAATCACCATGCAGGGCCCGACTTCCTGAATGCCAGGATCCGGATCGGTGAAATGGAGTGGATAGGGAATGTTGAAATACACATCCATGCTTCGGAATGGAGGCATCACCATCACGATCAGGACCACGCTTATGACAACGTTGTCCTGCATGTCGTCTGGAAGTGCGATTGGGACGTGACACGGCGGGATGGATCGCTGCTGCCCGCCATCGAATTGAGAAGACGTGTGGATAAAAGCCTGATCCTGAAGTACACAAAGCTTATCTCAAGTTCAGATACTATACCGTGTGCATCGCGATATCCATTGGTGGACAGGTTGATCAGGCACAGTATGATGGACCGCACACTGGTGCAACGACTGGAAAAAAAGGCAGGGACGGTATTGGGTATCTGGCGCCAGGCAAATAACGACTGGGAGGAGACTTTCTATCAGGTGTTGTGCGCCAATTTCGGATTTAAAGTAAATACAGAACCGCTGCAACAGTTGGCGCGGGCCCTGCCGTTCAGGATCGTGCTGAAGCACTGCAACAGCCTGCTCCATATTGAGGCCCTGCTGTTCGGCCAGGGGGGATTTCTTGATAGCAACTTCAGGGAAAGTTATTTCCTGCTCCTCAAACGCGAATATGAACTGCTCGAAACGAAATACCGTCTGAAGGAAAAAAAGCTGAATGCGGCGCAATGGCGTTTTCTGCGGCTAAGGCCGGCGAATTTTCCCACACTCAGGCTGGCACAGCTCGCCAGTGTGTTCTACCATCACCCAAGGATTTTTTCGCTGCTGCTGGAAACCAATGATGTTAAGGCATTGCGTTCTATATTTACCGTTACACAGTCGGCCTTCTGGTTGCAGCATTACCGGTTCGGTCTTCGCCAAAAGACAATGATTTCCCCGATGGGTACCATGAGCATTGACAACATCATAGTGAACAGCGTGGTACCTGTGCTGGTTGCTTATGGAAGGGCCGCCGACGAACAGCAATGGGTTGACAAATCAATAGCATTATTAAAACAAATGCCTGCAGAGCAAAATGCGGTCACCAGAAAGTGGAATGCGCTGGGTGAATCCATAGACACGGCCTTCGATTCGCAGGCACTTATCGAACTGTATCGTGAATTCTGCCTGAACAGGAGATGCCTGAGTTGTTCGATAGGATCATCGCTTATCAACCCGAAGAAATAAGAGCACGCATGGCCTTCCTGTTTTCTA
>DATBVZ010000241.1:0-4662 GCA_036515095.1 Cyclobacteriaceae bacterium
CTTGTTGTTGGCGAGCGCAACGGCGGAGAAGGCTTCGTTTATTTCGTAGAAGTCGACCGACCCGGCTTCTACACCCGCGTGTTTCAGGGCTCTGGGTATGGCAAGCGAAGGTGTGGTGGTGAACCACAGCGGCTCTTGTGCAGCATCTGCAAAACCAAGAATCCTTGCTATCGGTTCCAGCCTCAACTCAGCGGCCTTTTCACGGCTCATCAACACCAGCGCGGAGGCGCCATCGTTGAGCGTGGAGGCATTGGCGGCTGTAACCGTTCCGTCCTTACTGAAAGCGGGTTTCAGCAACGGGATCTTTTCAAAGTTGACGATCTTGAATTCTTCGTCCTCTGCAACCTGGGTGACATGTCCCTTGCGGTCGGTAAGCTCGACGGGGATCACTTCATCCGCAAACTTGCCGGCTGTCCAGGCTGCTGCGGCGCGCTGATATGAACTGATGGCATACTGATCCTGATCTTCTCTTGAAATGGACATCTCTTTGGCGGTGTTGTCGGCGCATACTCCCATAGCGCACTGATCGTACGCATCCGTCAGTCCGTCATACTGAAGTCCGTCGATCAATTCACCATTGCCATATTTGTATCCGAATCGTGCTTTCAGCAAATAGAAGGGTATGTTGCTCATGCTTTCCGTTCCGCCGGCTACTACGATGTCATTTTGCCCCGTCATAATGGATTGGGCGCCCACCATCACTGCCTTCATGCCTGAAGCGCATACTTTGTTTACGAACGTACACGGAACATTAAATCCCAGGCCGGCCCCGGCTGCTACCTGTGTTGCCGGCGCCTGGCCCAGGGCAGCAGGTAAGACGTTGCCAAAGAACAGCTCCTGCACCAGTGACGGATTAACGCCGGCGCGTGCCAGCGCTCCCTTTACGGCAAGGCTTCCCAGTTCGATGGCAGACAGGGATGAAAGGCTGCCGCCAAAACTGCCAATTGGTGTTCGTACAGCCGAAAGAACTACAACTTCCTTCATCGTTTGCGATTTATGTGTTCAAGGAGACTCGTACCGTTCTGCCAGTTTTTACCAATCCGGTTTGGTGCGATCCCTGGGTTGGGTGGCTTTGCGTTTGTTCTGCTGAAGGTATTGCATTTCCTGATTCTTCATAGCCTCCAGGATCATTTTAGCCTTTTCCTCCGACATTTTCAATTCTTCCAGGGGTTGGGATGGAGCAGGCTTTTGTTCATCGTCCTTCTTTTCCTGCTCGTCTTCGGGTTTTGATGATTGTTCATCTTTTTGCTCTTCATCGCCTTTGCGTTGCTCTTCTTCACTCTTTTTTTGTTCCTCGTCGCTCTTTTCCTGTTCTTCTTTGTTCTGCTGATCTTTTTGTTCCTGATCCTGCTTATCCTGTTCCTGCTTTTGCTGATCCTTTTCCTGCTGCTCTTTATTTTGTTGCTGCTGTTCTTGCTTTTGCTTTTCCTGATTCTTTTTTTCCTGCTCCAACAGTTTCCGCAGGGCCTCCAGCTTTTCGCTGTCAGGCTTGATCTTCAGGCCTTCCTTTACTGTGGCCAGCGCCTGATCAAAATTCTTATTGATATAAAGATCGGACGCCGCATGAAACTTATCTTCTGCACGAGACAACGCCTGGCCGGGCAGTGCGGAGGCCGATGCCAAAAGCAAAAATGTAAGGAGCAGGCTTGTCTTTATTATTTTCCTGAATGTCATTTCGTTCATCGTATTTTAAGACCGTGATAGACTGTCTATTCGTATGATATTCTCCAGGCGTTGTCCGTATTCGGCAAAGTTCCTTTTTATCTGGTTGTCTTTCTCAAATGCTTTTCTCAGCAGCGACCGGGCTTCCTTGTATTTTCGCTGATGGATCAATGCCCGGACCTGGCCCATGATCATTTCCGGATAATCAATTCTTTTGCGGATTAGTTCATAGTTGTACCGCGCATGGTCGTTGGTGGGGTCCTTTTTAAGCGCTGACTTGAAGTTACCCGCCGCCCGGGCCATTGCCTCAGCCTCGGCCTCCCCGCTCCGGAGGTTGTAATCGATCACCCCCAGCTGGTTGTAGGCGATGGAGGAGAAGGTAAGGTTCTCCGCTGTCTCAGCCAGTTGCTCGTACAGGCCGGTTGTTCCGGATTCTGTCAATGAGCTTTTCATGGCATTTACAGCCACCGAATCAAGCGCGTATCCGTCCTTGGCGAGATCCCGTGCATGGTTTGCGGAATCGTATCGCGACATCAGAAAGCCTGCATTCGCCATATCCAGCCGTGCCGCTTCATCGGCGAATTCCAGCGAATCGACCATGTATTGTAACGATGAAAACGCTGCTTTATATTCTGCACTGTTGTACGCTTTGCGCGCCTCCCGGTTCAGGGTATTCACCTGGATGACCCTGGTTTTCTTCCCGAATACAATTCCAAATCCCGTAAGCAAGGCTCCGGCAAAGGCCAGCAAATAGACCAGTATCTTCAATTGGCCGGGGTCTTTCATATCTTAATGGTGTGGACCGTCATCAGGATATCGGTAAGCAACAACAGTATAGCCAGACCTAAAAAGTAGAAATACCGGTTCGCTGTTACGTCAACAAAGCGTGTATCCCGGAATTCTCCTTCTATGTTGCTGATGGTATTGATCAGCCTGGAAACATCATTTCGCGATTCGTTCACTTCAAAGTATTGTCCGCCGGTCTGGTTCGCCAGCGACCGCAACGAGCGTGAGTTGAGTCTGGAAGTAACAACGTTGCCCTGGCGGTCCTTCTTGTAACCGTTGGAAGCATGGATTTTACCGCCTTCCTCGGTACCGATCCCCAGGGTAAAAAGTTTGATGCCCTTGTTTTCAATTTCACGGGCAACTTCCGCGGTGTTCTCACCGAAGTCCTCGCCGTCGCTGATAAGGATCAGTACTCTTGACTTGGTCTGCGTTACATTCGAATCGTCGTCAGCCTCGATCTTTTTTACTGCCATTGTCAGGGCGGGTCCAAAATCGGTTCCTGAGGGAGGCACCAGTCCTGTATTCATGGTCTCTATAAAAAGGTTCAGCGCATTCTGGTCGTAGGTAAGCGGGCATTGCATGAACGCCTCGGAAGAAAATATGATCAGTCCGATGCGGTCTGAATTGAATGCGTTCACGATTTTCTTCAGTTCGAATTTGACTTTCTCCAGCCGTGTGGGTTGAATGTCGAACGCGTCCATGGACTTGGAAAGATCGACGCATATCATGATATCCTTGCCTACGGACTTCACTTCTTTTTTTGAATCGCCGAACGAAGGTCCCAGCAGGGCAAAGATGAGCAGGCCGAACATGGCGGTACGCAGGAAGACTTTGATAAACACCCTATGAAAGGGCGTATTCAATTGGCGAGCTATGCGGATGACCCGGCTCAGGTAAAGCAGGTACAACAGGGCAAAAGCCGCAACGAAAATCAACTCTGTTAATCCGAAATCCCTGTATAAGACCACAGCCGCTAAACCGTTTGGTTGGAATTCTGCAATTAACGATAGCCGTCGAGGAATTACAAATGAGCGGCGTTTTTTTGCCTTCTTTGGCGGACCTGCTTGGTGAAGCCGGTACGTTATCATGCGGACAGGGGTGGGTGGGAGGTTTTATAGTTCTATGGCCTCCTGATTGTCATCCGGGGTGTTCCTTACACATGAGGTGCCGAAGATGCCTAACCGGCCAGGATAGATTGGGTATGTCCTGATCGTGTGGGTCCACCAATTAGCTCAGAGTCATAATGAGTAAACTGCCGGTGATAAATTCCCGAATAGGAATTGAGTCCAGTTTGATCTTAGTGTACCAAAATGGTAACGAGAACCGGATGGGAACCGAAATAAATATCACTTTTCACAGTGCTGCTATTTGATATAAAGCCGGAGTCCAAGTCAGCGATATGGATGAAAATATTTTGTAGAAATTTATTCTCAATTTTTATTTGACAGAAACAGAAATCTTCTATATTTGATATGAGCCCATTTCGATCAGCGCATACCGCGTCTGATTGGATGGGCTTTTTATTTACTCCACGCGCTACAGGTACCTCACACCCACTTAGGGATAAAGTTCCTGAACCCCAATCATTTTGGGGTAAGGGGGTGCTTTGCCCGGACTTAAAATAGCGCTGCAACTTTGGGGCTCATAGTTGAGCGCGTAGTTCATCGAACAGTTGCTTAATCGCTGTCCGTGTGTAATTATACGGATGGTAGAGGCTAACCATTTAATTTTCATACTCATGCTAAAAAAGATCCTCCCAATCGTAGTGCTAAGCGCATGCTTCCTGATCAATACTTCACGCTCTCAGCCCTCTTCCTATGTTGCACCGCCTCCGGTCATCCCGCCCTCCCCGGATGCTGCGTCATTGGGAAAATATGGCGGCACGCCGGTTGGACTTCATACCGGGATTCCCAACATCAGTATTCCCTTATACACAATAAAGACAAGTCGCCTGGAGGTTCCAATTTCCATCAGCTATCACGCCGGGGGAGTCAAGGTTTCAGAAATCGCATCCTGGATTGGGCTTGGATGGAGTCTCCAGGCTGGAGGAGTTATAACCAGGAGCGTGGTAGGAAAGCCTGATAATTTGGGATTTTGGGTCTATCCCACTAAAAGTGCATCCGAGATTGTTACGGGCGATTTTGATTACGTGAGAACCATCGCAAATGGTAGTGCAGACGGCGAGAGTGACTACTATTTGCGATGGTTCTCACG